>BDSU01000011.1 GCA_002897675.1 bacterium BMS3Abin02
GCGGAAACGCCTGATCCTACGCAGGCACGACAGAGCGGCCAGTGACCTTCACACGGCAGAGGTCACGCGGTAACCCATGCGGTACACGAATGGAGGACCCAACCTACGGTGCCCCTTCGACCCTCCTGAGTTGTCCGAGCAGGTACTCGAGGTGGTCGGCGCCCAGGTGCGACCACACCCAGTAGGTGCAGTCGAACCCGGTGACGTGCACGAACGCCTCCGTCCCGTAGCGGTACGGCCCGGTCAACGTGGTTGCATCGCTGCCGTCACTCCACGTGTAGACAGCAGGCGAGTCCTGGCGGGTGTCGGCGGGGAACGTGCCGAGACCGATCACGCCACGGCCGCAGTCGTCACACGGTTCACTGGCGCCGGAGTGACCGGGACCGGACGGCAGATCCCAGGCGACCAGCATCTCCCCTTCGTTGGCGGCCCTGCGGATCGTGGCACCGTCGGCGTCTCCCAGGTCCGCGAAGTACAGCATCGGGCAGGTCGTGGGCGCCCCCTTCTCGCCGGCCCACTCCAGGTAGGCGGCGTCGGGCACGGCGTCACGGGCCAGCGGAGCCTGCCCCCACGGCGGGTCTCCCAGGTCGCGAGCCGCGGGCGACGAGATCTGCGAGAGCCACGCTGTCGGTTCGCCTCGCATCCCGTCGACGAAGCGCAGCTGGGCGAGGAGGGCTTCCAAATGGTCGGTACCCAGGAACGACCACACCTGATAGAGGCACCCCTCCCCGGTGACGAGCAGCTCGGCCGGCAGAGGGGCGCCGACCGCCGTGGTGGCGCCATCCTCGAAGCCGATGGCGAGCTTCGAGCCGTCGTCGTAGAGGAATCGGTCTGCGAACACGTCGGTTTCGTTCCCGACCGCCCGCAGGCCGGTACCTGCGATCCCGTAGGCGCCCCGCCCGCAGTCGGTGCAGTATTCGCCGCCCGCGGACCGCCCGGAACCCGAGGGCAGATCCCAGGCGACCGCCCAGCCGTCGGTGAAGTCGGCCGACCGGATGACGCCGTCGCCGAGGTCGCCTGGATTGGACGGGAACAGCGCGGAGCACCACTCGCGATTGGCGGCCGCCTCCCATTGGGCGGCCAGCACGTCGGGTACGTCGGTGAGGGATGGTGCCGCCCACGGTGCCGTACGGACGGCGGGCGATTCTTCGATCGTCGTCGTGGTGGATGGCGGCAGCGTGGTCGTGGTCGTGGTGCTGGTGGTCGTGGTCACGGGCAGGCGGGCCACGTCGGGTCGGCCGACACAGCCGGCTGTCAGCACCATCACCGCCACGAACCAGGCGACTCGTCTCACCGTGTCCCTCCGTTGTTGGCAAGTATGAATGATCGAACCGGCGATGTCCCGTTTCTGGCCCACCTGGTTGATACATTCACGATGGAAACAGGAGGGCTGAGATGGTGAACGTAGGAATCCTGATCGCCGGCATCGCCGCCGCCATCGTGGTGACGGCACTGGTGGCCTGGCTACTGGCGCGCCGGCGTACTCCTGCGGTAGCGGACATGGGGCCGGTGGTCGCCGAGGTGGAGCAGGCGATGGCCAGACTGGAAGGTGAGGTCACCGGTCGGGTTGCTTCTCTCGGCGAGCGGATCAGCCAGATCGCAACGGTGTTCACCAACGATCGTATGCGCGGCTCCTTCGGAGAGGTCACTCTGCGCAACCTTCTCGGCCACGCCGGACTCACCGAACGACGCGACTTCGTCATGCAGGACACGTCCGGCAGCGGCCGTCCCGACGCCACCGTGCTCCTGTCGGGCGACCGCCGGACGAGATCTACAGGCCGAGAACGAGGCGGAGACCGGCGTCGACTTCCAGCGTCACCTCGGTCGGCAGGGTCGCAACCGGTTCGGTCAGGGCGGTCTTGTTCAACGTCACCACCTGGGAGACGTTCACCACCGACGGTTTCCCGAGCTTGGAGGCCCGCTTCGATAGGCGCACGTTTCCGGGAGCATCCGCGAGCCGCAGGTTGGAAGTGATGACGGCGGCGATGACGGTTGCGATGTGACTTGCGGTAAACGGATCCGCCTGCACGATGAGCACCGGGCGACGCTTCGCCGGCTCAGATCCTCGGGCCGGCCCGAGGTCGGCCCACCAGATCTCCCCCCTACGCATTACCAGTCTTCGTCCGGGATCGCGGCTGCCTGGGCGGCGGCCAGATGCCGATCCAGGTGGGACGGTAGGTCGGCGTAGACGGCGTCGAGCGCCTCGGTGACCACGTCGCATTCGTGGGCATCGAGGAACTCGGTCAGTGCCATCGCGTAAAGTCGACTGCGGGCGACGCCTAGACGCTTCGCGAGGGCCTCGGCACGTCGGAACAGGTCGTCTTGGAGCGACACAGCGGTCTTCATGAAGTTGAGTATAACCATGGTTATACCTCAGTAGAAGGTGGTGCTCGATGCCGACGGCGCCGTTGCAGCATACGAAGTCGATGGCTGCGTGGACAGGGGTTTGCTGTTCAGCGAATGCCGGTGTCGTAGGCGACGTCGACGTCGCCGACCGACGGCACGGTGATGCCCTGTATCGGGGCGGTGGCGAGCAGCGGGCCTTGTCATCGGTCCGGTGTAGGGTCTTGACATGGCGAAGTCGTATGAGATGAACGGGTTCCGGCGGGCAGTCAACCGGGTGACGGGGTTTCTCGCACGTCGCGGGAAGGGCCCTGCGTCAGAGTTGACGACCATCGGCCGCAAGAGCGGGAAGGCCCGCACCGTCCCGGTGACGCCCATCGAGGTCGGCGGCGTCCGGTACCTCGTCTCACCGTACGGCGCCGTCGGTTGGGTCCACAACATTCGTGCAGCTGGAATGGCAACGCTGAGCCGCGCTGGAACCAGCGAACAGATCTCCGTGGCCGAAGTCCAAGGTGACGACGCGGCCGTCGTGCTCAAGGAGTACGTCGCTGAGGTGAAGATCGTCCGGCCGTTCTTCGACGTGCCGCCCGACGCGGCGGTGGCCGACTTCGCCGCCGAAGCCGACGCGCACCCGGTGTTTCGCATCGAACGCTGATCGGTCCTCCTCGATAAGCCGGCCTGAGTCCTGACGCGACCGGCGAGCTCTGCGGCTCCGATCTGCGCCAGTGCGAGGCCGTCTGATTCGTCGGCACGTTCGGGGCCGTGTTCAGGGCCGGAGCGACCCCCGCGGACCCGGAGAACTCCGGGTGACTGCGATCGTCACCGAGTCTTCTAGGCTCACACCTGTATGGAGACGGCGATCACCAACTTGTTCGAACGATGGCTCGGCGCCGGGATCGTCGCCACCCTCGTCGCGATCGCCGCCGTGGTGGTCGTCGCCGTTCTTTCCTACTTCGCCGTGCGGGTCCTCGCCCTTCCGGTCATCCGCAGGACGGCCAAGCGAACGACGTTTCGCTGGGACGACGTCTTCGCTGATCGCACCCTCCAACATCGTATCTCGCTGCTCATCCCGGCCCTCATCCTCTACGCCGGTGTCTCCGCCGTCCCCGGCCTCGGCGACTTCTGGACCGAAGTGTGGCGGAGCGTCGCCGGCGCAGGCGTCGTCCTCATCTCCGCGATGGCCCTCGGGTCGCTCCTCGCCGCGATCAACACCATCTACGAGACCTTCCCGATCTCCAAAGACCGGCCGATCAAGGGCTACCTGCAGGTCGTCCAGATGTTCATCTACCTGTTCGCCGCCGTCCTCATCGTCGCTGTCTTCACCAACCAGTCGCCATGGTTCTTCATCAGCGGGATCGGTGCCGCAACCGCCGTCCTCCTGCTCGTCTTCAAAGACACGATCCTGTCGTTCATCGCATCGATCCAGCTCGCCAGCAACGACATGCTTCGCGTCGGGGACTGGATCGAGATGCCCGATTTCAACGCCGACGGCGACGTCATCGACATTGCGCTGCACACCGTCAAAGTGCAGAACTGGGACAAGACGATCACCACGATCCCGACCTACAAGCTGATCTCCGAATCGTTCAAGAACTGGCGGGGGATGGCCGAATCCGGTGGCCGGCGGATCAAACGGGCTGTCAACATCGACATGTCGAGCGTTCGGTTCCTCACCGACGACGAGGTCGAACGGTTTACCCGCTTCGTCCCGCTCGCCGACTACATGGCGGCGAAGCGCCGGGAGATCGAGGAGTACAACGCTGCGAACGAACCGCCGGAGGGCATGACCGGCGACCCGCGCCGGCTCACCAACATCGGGACGCTGCGCGCCTACATGGTCTCCTATCTCAAGGGCCTGCCGGACATCGCCAAGGACATGACGTTTATCATCCGGCAGCTCGAACCCGGACCGAAGGGGCTGCCCCTCGAGATCTACGTGTTCTCCTCCGATACCCGCTGGCCGCAGTATGAGGCGCTGCAGGCCGACATCTTCGATCATCTCCTCGCCATGCTCCCCGAGTTCGGGCTGCGACCCTTCCAGGAGCCCACCGGCGCCGACTTCCGGTCCCTCTGACCGAGGTTTCGTAGCGGTGTGTTGCCCGTTCGGGTCCGGTTCGGTTCCACCGAGCGCCCTGTGCTCCGTAAATCCTGCCGGGTCCTGATCGATCCGTATGCGCAGGTCCGTCACGCGGGGTGCCGCGCCCAGGTCGATCTCGATCCGCTGAGATGGATTCGAGCCCCAGATCCATCCTGAGGTGTCGGTGGAGGGTGGACGTCCTCGCGTCCCAGCCGCCGGCCGGCCATCGTGTGACGGCTCGCCTCGGTAGGGTGGTCCCAGAGTCCATCGGAGATCTCGTGCCCGGCGTCGCCACGTTCGACTTCCACGTCACCAGCGAGTGCAGCCAGGAATGCCCGTATTGTTGGGGCCCGCAGGACATCGGAGAGGTCGACACCGACACGGCGCTGGCGATCGTCGCCAAGATCGCCGCATCGGGGGCCCGGCGTATCGTGTTCACCGGCGGTGACCCGCTCAAGCGTGCGGACATCGGTGAACTCATCCACAGCGCGAAACGACACGGTCTCGAGGTGGCGGTCTCGACCACCGGCGATGAGCTGACGGCGGCCTTCCTCGACCGGCACGGCGCCGACATCGACCTCGTGTCGCTGCCGCTCGACGGAGCGACCGAGGAGGTGTCGTCCCGCACGAAGAAGGAAGGCCACTTCACGGCGGTGATGGCCGCCCTCGACCTGCTCGCCGTGCACCCGGACATTGACGTGAAGGTGGCGACGCCGGTCACCCGCTTCAACATCGACGACATCCCCAACATCGTCACCCTGCTCGAAGAGCGGGCCCGCCGGTCGTCCAACCGTCTGTTCTACAACGTGTTTCAGGCGTTTCCCCGGTCGATGGATCCCGACGTCGCCTGGGACCAACTGATCGTCACCGCCGCCGAGTTCGCAGCCCTCCAGGATCGGGTCGGGGGGACGCGGCTGCGGATCAACTGGCTGAGTCACGAGACGCTGGACCGCCTGTACGTCATGGTGTTCCCCGACGGGAGGCTCACCATCCCGTCAGGTTCGGCCTTTGCCTTCTACGGTGACTTCCTGGAAGTGGAGGGCCTCGACGACGTGCTGGCCCGTGCCGAGTTCGATGTGGCCAAGCACCGTCGCCACGCCGAGGGCTGGCACCGGGAAGGGTGACACCGGTTCGGGCGATCCTGAGTTCACCGACATCGGCCGTGGCACGCTTCGGGCCCGCGCCTGGTGTCGTGTGGTGGCCTTCGAACGCGATGGCCCGTGTCCGTTCTGCGTTGTCGGTCTCCTGTGCCTCGACGGACGATCCTCGCAGCGCTTCTGGCCGGCAGAACACCGCAAAGGTTGCCGGTCGAGGCACTAGCCTGGCCGCAGGGTGCCTATCGGAGGGGAAGATGAGGCAGACAGGTGGGGCCGGCGCCGACGGGTCTTGGTGGGGCCGAAGAGCCTGGTCCGTACTGGTTCTTGCCGTGGCTTTCATGTCGGTGACGGCTGCGGGTGCGGCTGCCGTAGTTGATGCGTACGGGGGCGACCCGAATGGGCTCGTGCCATTCAGGGACTCGGTAGCCACCGTGTATTCGATCGGTGAGGACGTGTGGGAGGTCTGGGTGTGTCAGGTGCCAGGCTGGAACATCACACTTGACGTCGATGCGGTCACTGCCGACATGAACGCAAGGTTCACCGCCTACTTCGGCTGGCTCTCCGACAGCCGCTATCGGCCGGTATTCCAGGTGGGCGGCACCGTGCAGTCGGCCGACATCTTGCCGACCGACCCGGCAGCGGTCGAGTATTGGAGCGGGAACTGGGCCACTGATTGTGAAGCGAAGGTCGCTGCCTCGTCGACGTCCGGGCCCGACGGGGTCATGATCGTGACAGAGGGCGGGTTTGGTGCCGGATACGGCAACCCGGGCTGGTCGTGCCCAGGGACTGTCGGCGGGTGCGCGTCCTACTACCCGGAAAAGACCGTCTACCCGGGAAATGAGCGTCAGGTCGTCGTTGGCGCCGGGTCGGTAACGGTCGTCTCGCCGTTCCAGGAAGCCCAATGGACGACGGTGGCTCACGAGCTGGGCCATGCAGTCTCCTGGCCGCATTCATACGGTGCGCTGAACATCAACCCGATCGGCAACGTGCTCGAGTACGACAACCCGGTCGACAATATGAGCGGTTGGGACCTGGTGGGGGATCCAATCGGCACGACCGGCTACAACCGGTATGCGGCCGGGTGGATCGACCCGGCCGACGTTGCGTTCTACTCCGGGGGGACCCATACGTTCCCGCTGGCATCCATCGGCGGACAGGGATACGGGATGGTGGTCATTCCGATGGGCGCCGACGGGTATTTCTACGAGCTGGATTACCGGGCGCCGACCGGGTGGGATACGGCACTGACGAAGAATGGTGTAGAGACATACCTGGTCGACTCGAGACGATCGGCCTGTGCGGGTCTGGACTGGTGGCAACCCGACTACCCGTGTTTCGGGCTTTGGACGAGGGTGGCTCAGAGTCCGGCCGAAGTCGGCACCACAGGCACGTCCCACGTGCACGGAGTCGGTGAGGTATTCCAGTTGGGCCTGTTCACGTTGAGCGTCCTGCAGGACGACGATGCCCAGGTGTATCTGCGGCTCACCGACGGAAACTACTTGGGCCGTTTCGTGGACGACGATGGAAACTTCCACGAGCCCAATATCGAGGTGATCGCCGGTGCCGGATTGACGAAGGGTTGCGACCCGCCGGCAAACGACCGGTATTGTCCGGCCGATCTGGTATCGAGGGCATCCATGGCAGCGTTCCTCATCCGGGCGGTGGGAGGAGACGTGTCTGCGCAGCCGTATTCCGGCTACTTCGGCGACGTGCCGGCCGGCCAGTGGTACACACCCTATGTTGAACGGCTTTTCGAGCTGGGGATCACAACCGGCTACGAGGATGGCACCTATCGGCCGGATCAGCCCGTCTCCCGTGCCGAAATGGCAGCGTTCATCGTTCGGGCGTTCGGCCACTCGGCAGAACTCGGCGCCACCAGAGGCGTGTTCGCAGACGTCGATCCGGCTTCATGGTATGCACCGTCGGCAGAACTGATCTACGACCTGGGTATCACTACCGGATGCTCGGCGGACCCGGTCGCGTACTGCCCTGACGACCTGGTGCTGCGAGACCAGATGGCCTCGTTCCTGGCTCGGGCGTTGGGACTCGGGACATAGGGGAGGTGCCCGGGCGATGGGCACCTCCTGATGCTGCGGGAAGTGCCGGGTCGCAGTGGGCGGTGGCGTGCCCCGCTCTCATCTGAACCGGTCCGGGATCATCCCGCGGCCAGGGACACCGGCGATTCGGGTTCAGAGTGCGAAAGACTCCATTCCGGCGACGATCGTCCGGATGACGTGATACGAATCGTCCAGAACGCACACGTCGGCCGCCGCGCCCGGCTCGAGATTTCCGAGGTCCGGCCGGCGCAGCAGCGCCGCCGGCGCCGAGGTCGCCGCAGCAATGGCCCGCGCGGGGTCGAAGCCGAGGTCGATCATGTTTCTGACCGCCTGGTCCATCGTGAGGACACTGCCGGCCAGGGTGCCGTTCTCGAGCCTGCACGCTCCGTGGTCCAGGAGGACCGTTCGGCCAGCGAGCAGGTAGTGACCGTCCGGGCGCCCCGCGGCCGAGATGGCGTCCGTGACCAGCACGAAGCGCTCACCCGCGGCGTTGGCGGCGAGCTTCACCGCCTCCGGAGCGAGATGAACCCCGTCGACGATGGCGGTGATGAACACGTCGTCTCGTACCAGGGCGGCGCCGCTGATGCCCGGGTCGCGATGCCTCCAGGGTCGCTGGGCGCCGAAGATATGGGTTACCGAGCGCGCGCCACGATCGAACGCGGCGTTGGCGGTCTGGGCATCGGCATCGGTGTGGCCCAGCGCGACGGTGACGCCCTCGGCGACCAGCAACTCGATCAGATCGAGTGCGCCGGGAAGCTCCGGAGCGATCGTCATGCACGTCACGGGTCCGGCGTCGAGGAGTCGCCGTGTGAGCTCCGGGTCGGGATCGAGCATGTTTCGCGGATCGTGGGCGCCGGACCGTATGGGTGACAGGAAGGGGCCCTCGAGATGCATGCCCAGGATCCGGGCGCCGGGGGTCGACGTCGAGCGCAGCCGCCCCAGCGCACCGAAGTAATCCGGGACGGGGAGCGTGATGAGTGTCGGCTGGAAGGCGGTGACTCCCGTGGACGCGAGGCAACCGGCGACACGGGTGTAGTCGCCGGCGTCGGCCGTCGTGAAGTCCACGCCGTCGAATCCGTTGATGTGCACGTCGATGAACCCGGGCACGGCAAGGCCGATCCGGCCGGCGGGAGACAGCCCGACACCCTCGATGAGCCCGCCTTCGACAGCCACGTCACCTTCGACGATCCGACCGTGAACGAGTGCGGCGTTCACGCCGAGTCTCATGTGCGCCTCCTGGAGTTGATGCCAGAGTGCCTTGGCGTGGGTCAGCGTAGTTGCGCTCCTCGGAGCCGGTTGCTCTGATCACCGCCGTTGCGGCTACGGTCCGAGCTCCGAGATCACTTCGAGTTCCGGGATGTCGAAGAAGATGCCGTCATGGGTGGCAAGGGGGATACCGATCAGGAGGACGGCGGCCACTTCGCTCACTCAGCCGGCGGGTCAGGCACCACGCCAGGTGCGACGAGGGTGAGGAGGCTCTTCGAAGGCTGAACCCGATGGAGGCGAGCGCCCGGTCATGGTTGTGTTCGGACCGGTCGACGATGACGACGGCGCCGTCGGCTCTGAGGTCTCTGAACCGGAGAACCTTCTCGCAGGAGGTCGCCGGTGCCACCCGTCGGTACCGGGCCGAGGTAGGTGGGTGGCGGGTGCGGTCGATGCACCGAGCCTTGGCGGCATCAGACCTCCATCGCATCTCGAGAGGGTCGGTACGGTGTGCCGATTCTGGCGATTCCGCTTGACACACTGAGTGCAGGCAAATACGATCGAACAAATGAACGAGCCGCGTACAAATGTTCGCGTAGAGCGGACTACCGTCCCGCCGAGGATTTCCGAGGCCGACTATCGGCTCTGCGTGCGGGCGGCGATGCTGCATTACCAGGAAGGTCTGACCCAGAGTGAGATCGGCGCGCAGCTCGGCTATTCGCGCATCAAGATCAACCGGGTGCTCGGCATGGCGCGATCTCACGGCATCTTGGAGATCCGAGTAAAGGTTCCCGCCGATTGGCATCTCGAGCTGGAAGCCGATCTGATCCGCTCGTATGGGCTGCGGGATGCGGTCGTCGTGGCCGCCGACCAATCGGGACGGCCCCTCGAGGCAGTTCTCGCCGAAGGTGCGGCAGCATGGCTCGCCCGGCACATTCGGCCGGCCATGCGCGTGGGCCTCGGCATCGGGAGAACGGTCGCGCACCTGCCCGACAGATTCCGACTGGACCAGCCCATCGACTGCACATTCATCGAGGTGGTCGGGTCCGTCTACACCCGGGACTGGGCAAAGTACGACGTCACCTCGAGGATGGCCGAGCTCGCCGGTGGGACCCGGGAGGTCTTGCAGGCGCCAGGCTTTGTCACGGATCCAGATCTCGGCGTGTTGCTGACGAAGGAACCCTCTGTCGCGGACGCACTCAATCGGGCGCGGGAATCGGACATCACCATCCAAAGCGTGGGCCCTGTGGACACGAGCGCGATCCTGTTCCAGTACGGGGTCCTCACGTCGGACGATCTCGAAGACCTCCACGAGCGTGGAGCGGTGGGCGACGCGCTGGGCTACTACTACGACCTGGAGGGGAACCCCGTGCCGTTTCACACCGATTCCAATGTGATCGGTGTCGGCCTCGACGATCTTCGGCGGGTCCCATGGAGCATGGTCGTGGCCGGCGGTCCCCAGAAGGTCGAACCCATCATCGGTGGCCTCCGAGGCGGGTATTTCAACGTACTGATCACCGACGATGTCACCGCCAAGGCGCTGATCGCAGCGAGTGCGGGTGATGGCCCTTGACCACATCCGGGACACCAGCTCGAAATGCCGAAGCTTCGGAAAACGACGACGGGATCCGTCGCCTCGTGGGAATCGAGATCTTCTACTTCATGGACCGCTGGTCGGACGACCAGACGGCCCACTTTCATTTGGCCCGCCGGTGTGGGTACGACGGTGTCGAGATCTCGCTGATGCCCGACAGCCACGTCGACTTGACGGGCATCCGTGCGGGGCTGGACGAGCACGGCCTTTCCATCGTGTGCAGCACCGGGCTGAATGAATCCACCGACATCTCTCATCCCGATCCCGCGGTGCGCCGGTCGGGTGTGGAGTATCTGAAACGCTGTCTGGAGACGGCCGGGGCTCTCGGCAGTCCGATCCTGGGTGGCGTCGTTTACGCACCGTGGTTCGCCTTCCCGGGCGACGGCGACCTGGAGCCATACCGGCAGCGATCGGCAGAATCCTTGCGTGAGGTTGCCGTGGCGGCGGACGCCGTCGGTGTGGACCTCTGTGTGGAACTTCTGAACCGTTTCGAGACGTACATGCTCAACACGGTCGATCAGGGCAACGCGTTCCTCGATCTGATCGGCCATCCGTCGGTGAGAATCGAGCTCGACACGTTTCACATGAACATGGAGGAGACAGACCTCGCCGGTGCCATACGCGAGACGGGCGATCGGTTGGGGCACTTTCAGTGTGCTGCAAACAATCGGGCGATGCCGGGCAAGGGCCATGTCGACTGGGATGGAATCGCAACGGCGCTCGACGACATCTCGTACTCCGGATGGGTCGTCGTCGAGACCTTTCCCAATCCGTCGGTGGAGACGGGGCGCTCGACCCATGCCTGGCGTCCACTCGTCGAGGATCTCATCGGTGAAGCCACAGAGGCTGCAGCGTTTGTTCGCACCCACCTGGGCGGAGCACCCCTCGTTTCGTCACGGCCGCAGGCCGCAGCCGCCGCGAAGGCTCCGGCATGAGCGTGCGCACCACCAAGCTGATCAACGATCCGGGCAACATCGTCGCTGAGATGCTCGAGGGCTACGCCGCCGCGTACCCGGACATCATCCGTTTCGAGGACGGGCTCATCGTTCGCACGACGCCGAAAGCCACCGGCAAGGTGGGCCTCGTCATCGGAAACGGATCCGGGCACGAGCCGGCGATGATCGGCTGGGTGGGTCGGGGGCTCTTCGATGTCAACGTCCCCGGTCAGATCTTCACCGCCCCGGGACCCTCGAAGCTCCTCACGGGGATCATCGCCGCGAATCGGGGCGCCGGCGTGCTCGTGTGCGTATCCAATCACGCAGGCGATGTCCTCAACGCCGAAATGGCCCTGGAGCAGGCCACGGATGCGGGAATCGACGATGTCGACGCGGTTGTGCTGTATGACGATGTCGGTTCGGCGCCGAGGGGTGATGAATCCAACCGGAGGGGATCGGCGGGTCTGTTCTTCGTCTGGAAGATCGTCGGTGCCCATGCAGAGGCGGGAGCCACGCTGTCGGACTGCAAGGCGATGGCCGAGAGGGTACGAGAGAACACCCGAACCCTGTCGGCGACGCTGCAAAGCTGCGCTCACCCCGTCAGCAAGGTGCTGCTCGCCGACATTCCTGATGGCGAAATGGTGATCGGTGTCGGCGTCCACGGAGAGAGCCGAGGCGATGTGCGGCCCGCGCCCACCGCGAACGAAACGATCGACATCATGTTGCCGCAGATCCTCGACGATCTGCCGTATGAGTCGGACGACGAAGTCTGTGTCCTTGTGAACAACGCCGGAGCGCTCACCGTGATGGAGTTGGCGATCCTCTACCGCCGGGCGGGCCAGGTCCTTGCCGACCGCGGCATTCGAGTGCACCGAGCATGGCTCGGACCGTATGCCACCACTCAGGACACCGCCGGCTTCGCCATCTCGGTGTGTCGCGTCGATGCCGACATGAAGCGGCTGTACGACTCGCCGGCGCTTGGCGCAGGCATTCAATTCGCCACTCCTGTTGCAGCCGGGGAGGCCCCGTGAAGGTCGCCACAGACAGACTGACCGGCACCGACTGGCAACGGCTCGTCATTGCCGCAGCCGATGTGATCGACGGCCACGTCGATGAGCTCTCGGGACTCGACGCAGCCGTCGGTGACGGCGATCACGGGATCAATGTGGCGACGGCGCTCGGACATGCCCGACGTGAGGTGGCTCAACTCGACGATCCCACACCCATGATCGTCCTGTCGGTGGCGGCCGGCTCGTTCTTCGAGGAGATGGCCGGTGCTGCAGGAGCGCTGTTCGGAAGCTTCTTCCGGTCCTTTGCGCTCAGTTTCGCCGGTTGTTCCGCGATCGGCACGGCACAGCTCGCCGATGCCATCGAAGCCGGTACCGAGATGGTCGCACGGCGTGGCAAGGCACACGCTGGAGACAAGACCATGATGGACGCACTGGTGCCGGCGGCCGAAGCCGGCCGCGCCGCCGCGATTGCCGATATCCCGATCGCTGCCGCACTCGGCGCGACGGCAGTAGCCGCACGCCGCGGTGCCACATCCACCACGATGATGGCCGCCTCGCTGGGTCGCGCCCGATATGCAGAAGACAAGTCGGTTGGCGTGCAGGACCCGGGGGCCACCACGGTTGCCTTGATCTTCGAGGCGTGGGCGGCTGCGGCCGGTGCCGAGGGAGAGGGTGACTGTGAACCTCTCTGACCGACCCCGTCTGAGAATCGGATATGTGGGTGTTGCATTCACGTCGTACTTCGGAGAGGAGTACAACCAGTATGAGAGGGCGATCGATGGGCTCACGACGTTGTCGGAGAGCCTCGACTTCGATCTCGTACCGATCCGTCAACCCGTGACCGACATCGGCCTCGCCGAGCGGGCCGCCGGTGAGCTGAGGGCAGGGGACATCGACTATCTCCTCATCCAGTGCGCCACGGTGGCCTCGGGAGAACTGCTCCCTCCGCTGGCTTCGGTGGTGCCCCGCGTCGGCGTGTGGGGAACTCCGGACCCGCATCAGGAGGGGCCGATCGAGATTCACTCCCTTGTTGCGGTGAACCACTACACATCGATCATCCAGCGATACCTGGGCCCCGAAGGGCCGGTGTACAAGTGGTTCTTCGGACACGTGGACGATGATCGGTTCGTTGGCCGCTTCGAGATCACCGTTCGAGCCCTCCGCGCCATCAAACGGATGTCGACGGCTCGGATCGGCTGGATAGGGGGCAATTCCCCCGGCTTCTACAACATGAATTTCGATGAGGAAGTCGTGGCAGCACGCCTTGGTACTCGTGTCGTTGCTCACGACTTCTCGGAGATCGTCGATCTCACCGCCACCATCGCCCCGGACGAAGCCCGGACCGTTGTCGACAAACTCGCCGCGGCGGCGTCTGAGGTTCTGACGAGCGACGACTTCATGGAGCGGGGTGCGAGGCTGTACCTGGCGCTCGAGGAGTTCGCGCTGAGCAACGGATACGCGGCCCTCGCCGTCCAGTGCTGGCCGAAGTTCCAGGAAGTGATGGGCATTGCGCCCTGCATGGCCTATGGCTGGCTCGGATCTGAGGATGGCTTCGCCGTGTCTTGTGAAGGCGATGTCCCAGGGGCGCTTTCGATGTTGCTGCTCAATGAGCTGAGCGACATGCCCGGTTCGTCGACCTTGCTGGACATGACGGCATTGGATCTGGCGGCGGAATCGATGCTCATGTGGCATTGCGGAGTCAGTCCCCGCCATTTCGCCAATGACGATGGCATCCGCTGGGTCGACCATCCGACCCTCGGCCGCAAGTCGTCGGAGACGTACGGCGTCGCCGGCGATCAGGTGTTCGCGGCCCAGGACGCCACGATTGCCTACGTCGGTGACGACGCTTCGGAGCTGCTGGTGGTTCGTGCCCGAATCGAGGAGCGTGATGTCAAGGGTTTCGACGGCACCCGAGGCTGGTTCACCGGATTCGAGCTCAACGGCGAACCGACCGAGCTCATCGATCTCGTGAACACTCTGATGGTCGGCGGGCACGAACACCACTACGCCGTCGCTCAGGGAGACCTCACAGACGAGCTGCTCGAGGTTGCGGCTTGGCTCGGCATGAGAACCGTCGACCGAGTCACCCACAAGGAATACCTACAACGACAGGGGGTGAACGTCTGACGGTGAAGGGAGGTCGATTATCGGTGTAACAACCGACAAGGAGACGACTGGGTCTCACAGACATAGCCCCGATCCAAACGGTGAAGTTGCCGGGGGATCGGGACCACTCCAGCTTGGTAGCAAGGAGGAGAAATACATGATACATCACAAGAGTGGCGGGAAAATCCTGCTGATGTTGATCGCCTTCGCTCTCGTGGTCGCCGCGTGCAGTAGCAGCAGTGACACGGCCACCACGACAGCTCCGGCGGTCAGCCAAACGACTACGACATCGGGCGGCAATGATGTCACGACCACGACGTCGCCCCCCGAGACGACCACGGCCCCATCCGGCGAGCCGATCGACGTTCCCGGATTCTCCACATGGGAAGAGGTGCTGGCGGCCGCGGATGGCACCACGGTGAACTGGTTCATGTGGGGCGGTAACGACAAGCTCAACGCGGACGTCGACAACGATATCGGCAAGGTCATCAAGGAACGCTACAACGTCACGCTGAACCGCGTACCGATCACGGACACCGCCGACGCGGTGAACAAGGTACTCAGTGAGAAGGCGGCAGGTGTCGACTCCAACGGTGCCGTCGATCTCATCTGGATCAACGGCGAGAACTTCCGCACGCTCAAGAGTGCAGATCTGTTGTACGGACCGTGGGCGGAGTCGCTGCCGAACGCAAAGTACGTTCCATGGGACGATCCGGCGATTGCCAACGATTTCGGTGAACCGGTCGATGGCCTCGAATCGCCATGGGGTCACGCCCAGTTCGTGTATGAGTACGACACGGATTTCGTGTCCGAGGCACCGACCACCTTCGAGAAGCTCCAAGCCTGGGTCGAGGCGAATCCCGGCGGGTTCACCTATCCGCCGATACCCGACTTCACGGGAAGCGTGTTCGTCCGCCAGGTCTTCTACTGGGTGGCCGGCGGTCCGGAGCCGTTCCTCGGACCATTCGACCAGGCCGTGTTCGACAAGTACGCCCCCAAGGTGTGGGACTATCTGAACGGTCTCGAGCCCAATCTGTGGCGAAACGGCGAGACATACCCGGAGGCGGCGGCCATGCAGGATCTCTTGGCCAACCAGGAGATTCATTTCAACATGACCTACAACCCGGCGCGTGCGTCAACGAAGATCGCAGATGGAAGCTACCCGGAATCGATCAGGACATTCGTGTTCGATACCGGAACGCTCTCCAACAACAACTATGTGACGATCCCGTTCAACGCATCCAATCCGGCTGGAGCGATGGTCCTCGCCAACTACATCATCTCGCCGGAGTTCCAGCTCATCATGGCGGACCCGGACCAGTGGGGATGGCTGATCCCGGAGGATCCAACGACATGGCCGGCCAAGGATCAGGACACTCTCGCGTCATACGGCACCGGTATCGCCACGCTCCCGGCCTCCGTGCTGGCTGCGCACGCCCTGCCCGAGCCGTCCGGAGACTGGGTAACGGCCATAGAGGCGGGCTGGATCAAGAACGTCCTCGAGAACTGACACACACACTTACGCCAATCGGTGGGGGCGCTTTCGTGCCGGAGGCGCCCCCACCCCGACCCGAGGGAGACGAGAGAGATTGAGCGGGCCACGCACCATCCAACGTGTGAAAGATGGGCTCAGAATCCCGTTGATGTTGACTCCGGCTCTCGGTCTCGTCGTGCTGTTGTTCGGCGGTGGCCTCCTGGTCGGATTCGGACAAAGCCTCGGCTACTTCCCGGCGATCGGCCTGCGTGATATCACACTTCGCTACTACGTCTCGGTGTTCACGGACAAGAACTTCCTCCAATCGCTTTGGTTGACCTTCCGTATCGCCGCGGAGACCACTGTGCTGTCGAGTGTGCTGGCGGTGGCGCTCACTCTCGTGCTCCGCCAGAAGTTCACCGGGAGCCGATTCGTGACGTTCCTGTTTCAGGTCCCCCTTCCGGTTCCCCATCTCGTTGCAGCGAGCGGGATCGTCCTCCTCGTCACACAGAGCGGGTTGATAGCCCGTGTCTTGGCTGTCCTCGGTCTGATCAATGTCCCTGCGGACTTTCCGGCTCTCGTTTTCGACAGGGCCGGGGTCACGATCGTGCTGACGTTTCTGTGGAAGGAGGTTCCGTTCATCGGGCTCGTCGTATTGGCGATCCTCCAGAGTGTCGGCCCACAGTACGAGGAACTGGCGCGAACTCTCGGAGCCAACGCGCGACAACGCTTCTTCTCGGTACTGCTGCCGCTCATCATGCCCGGGATCCTGTCAACGTCGATCATCATCTTCGCCTTCACCTTCGGCAACTACGAGATTCCGCTGTTGCTGGGTGTACGTTTTCCGGCCACCCTTCCCGTGGTCGCATACCGTCAGTACCAGGACCCTGACCTCGCGCTGAGACCCGAGGCCATGGCGATCATCCTGGTCCTTGCAGTCGTTGCCGTATTGCTGCTGGTCGCGTACCGGCGCCTCGCCCGATACGCGGTGCGGTGATGCTGTGACACTCGATACAAAGTCCCCGGAGACGCCGATCGAACCGCAGAGCTACGTCGACCCGGCAGAGGCATCATCGATAGCCACACGATGGGCGCGCCGGATCGCAGTCACCTCGATCGTCGTGGTCATAGTGGTCCCGATGGGGGCACTCATCATATGGTCCTTCGCGTTTCGATGGAATTTCCCCAACCTGCTCCCGACCGAGTGGGGCATGAGGGCCTGGGCCTACGTTGCCACCGACTCCTCTCGAGTCTTGGAGGGCTTCTGGAACAGCATCAAGATCGCTGTGCTCGTGACGTTCATGGCGATTGTTGTGGGGCTTCCCGCGTCGCGGGCACTCGGACAGCATGAGTTTCGGGGAAAATCGCTTGTCGAATGGTTACTGCTGATGCCCATCATCGTGCCGGCGCTGGTGGCGACGATGGGGATCTATCAGATCTTCATTCGACTTCGACTGGTCGGCACTCTGTTCGGTGTGGCGCTCGTGCATCTGATACCCGCGATCCCGTACTTCGTGCTCGTGATGGCGAGTGTCTTCGCCAACTACGGCACCGCCCTCGAAGATACCGCACGGACCCTCGGAGCCAACAAGATCAGGGTGTTCCGGCATGTGACGTTGCCGGCGATCTCGTCGGGTCTGTTGGTGGCTTCCATGTTCACCTTCCTGATCTCGTGGAGCCAGTACGTCACGACGCTGCTGATCGGAGGCGGCACCTTCATCACGCTTCCGCTCGTGTTGTTCCCGTTTCTGAGCGGAGGGAACCATTCAACCGCGGCGGCCATCAGCCTTGTCTTTGTCGCTCCCGCGATCGTTGTGCTCGTGATGACTTCGCGACAGCTCAGCCGCGAGTCCACTGTTATGGGAGGTTTTGGAAAGTTATGACAGACGTTTCACTTCGGCATCTCTCGCGCAGGTTCGGCGACCTCGTTGCCGTCCAGGAGCTCAATCTCGACATCGAATCGGGCGAGATGATGGCGTTCCTCGGTCCGTCCGGCTGCGGGAAGACGACCACACTGCGCATGATCACCGGGCTCATCCAACCAACGTCCGGTGACGTCCTGTTCGGCGGCAAGTCGGTACTCGGGATACCCACCGAGCGTCGCGGCGCCGTACTGATGTTCCAGAAGCATCTCCTGTTTCCCACGATGAATGTGGCCCAGAACGTCGGGTTCGGCCTGAAGATGGCCGGCGTCGACAAGGCCGAGATCGCCAGACGGGTGAGCGAGATGCTTGAACTCGTCGAGCTTCCCGGGCTGGAGACGCGCAAGGCCCACGAGTTGTCGGGTGGCCAGCAGCAGCGGGTCGCACTCGCCCGGGCTCTCGTGGTCGGTCCCGAGGTTCTCCTGCTCGACGAGCCCTTGGCAAACCTCGACGCAAACTTGCGCATCACGATGCGTCAGCTCATCCGCTCCATACAGCGCGAACTGGGGATCACCGCCATTTTCGTCACCCATGATCAGGAGGAAGCGGTGATGCTGGCCGATCGCGTCGCCCTCATGTTCGACGGAGTCCTCCAGCAGGTTGGAACGCCCGACGTGTTCTTCCGTTGCCCCCGAACGATCGGTGTGGCCCATTTCTTCCGCAATACCAACTTCCTCACCGGACGTCGCACCGGTTCGACGGTGCGCACGGAGGTTGGTGACCTCGAGGTCGATTCATCCAGGGTGCCGGCAGGGAACGGGCCGGTCGTGTTGACGGTCCGCCCCGAAGAAGTTCAACTGGTCACGGGGGAGAGCGGTCAGAACAACGTTGTCCCGGCCACTGTGACGTCACTCATCTACATGGGATCTTTCACGCAACTCGTCGTGAAGGTCGGTCGCGCAACGTGGCATGTCCAGGGTCCGGGGACACTCCGGGTCGATGAGGGAGACAGGATTCGTCTCTGTCTGCCACGCGATCACATCTGGATCGTCGAGGACGATGCGACCGCCGCCGATGGTGACCAGGAGGCTTCCGCTCCCTTCGCCGACGAGAAACCGGTCTCGATGTGACGGCCACACTCAAAGACACAAAACCCAATGCACGAGGCGGCCTGCCGCTGGGGAAACGAAGGGCTCTCCAGGTGATGTCCACGCCTGAAAACGTGTTCGCGATCCTTGCGATCGATCACATAGGGGCTCTCTCGTCGATTGCCCATCCCCACGATCCCGCCTCCATGACACGCCGGGAACTGGTCTCCATCAAGGTCCGGCTCGTCGACTCGATAGCGGATCTCGCGTCAGGCGTGCTGATCGACCCCGTTCTCGGTCTCGAGCCGATCATCGGTGGGGATGTGCTGCCCGGCGATACTGGATTGCTGGTCGCCCTGGAAGACGGGGACTATGCATCTCTCGACCACGCACCAAGACTCTTTGAGGGTTGGAACGTTGCCCGCGCCGCCAAGTCTGGAGCGACGGCGATCAAGTGCTCGTTCCTGTACGACCCGTTCTCGCCGTCTGATGCCGTGCACGAATTCGTGTCGAACCTCGTGACCGACTGCGAACGCCTGGGCCTTCCGTTGTTCGCGGAGCCACTCACACCTCACGCGTTGCAGGCCGACCGTCGCTCGGCCGTCGTTCAGGCGGCTCGAAAGATCGGCGCCCTGGGCGTCGACGTTCTCAAGCTCGAGTTCCCCATCGACGAGTCGTCTGACGAGCACGAATGGCGGGACGCGTGCCTCGAACTCACGGACGCGAGCCCGAAGCCGTGGACGCTGCTCTCGGCAGGGGAGGATTTCGAGACCTTCGGGAGGCAACTCGAGGTCGCATGTGAGGCCGGTGCGTCCGGATACGTGGCAGGGCGCACCGTGTGGAAGGACCTCGTCGTTGGCAGTCGGTCCAATGCCGACGGTGCAACACGCGAGGCGAAACGACGGTTTCGACATCTCACCGATATCGCCGTGGAGCGCGCAACGCCGTGGACTGCGTGGTTCGAGGGATCCGGCGAAGCGGGTCATGCCCAACAAGACGAGACGAGAAAGAGGAGCGAGTGACCATGAAGACGGTGTTCCCCGAGGTTCCGACTGAGCTGCGTTCACGGTTTCTCGAACCGCCGACCGGTCGGGTCCGCGTTGTCATCGACACGGATGCCGCGAACGAGATCGACGATCAGTTTGCGATCGCTTGGGCGCTGCAGTCCCCCGACCGGCTCGAGATTGAAGCGGTGATTGCCGAGCCATACTCGTTCAGGCACCTTCGTGACGGTCTTCTCGAGGTCGCGGCCCTCATTGACGGCAAGCACGAGACCACCGCTGCCGAGAGTGCTTTGGTGGACTCCTACAGCGGCTGGGTCCTCGGGTTGCGTGAGGCAGGCATCGACCCTCGGCAGCTCGAATTCGTCGGCCCCGCCGAAGGCATGCAGCTCAGCTACGAAGAGATACTCCGGGTCTTCGAGCGAACCGGCGTGGTGTCGGAGGGCAAGGTGTTTCGGGGGTCGGAAGGCTATCTGCCATCTTCGGACGAGCCGCTCGACAGCCCGGGGGTCGAACGGCTCATCGAACTCGCGATGGCCCCTGGCGACGATCCGTTGTATGTGGTTGCGATCGGTTGTGTCACCAACGTGGCGTCCGCCATCCTCAAGGTGCCGGAGATCATCAAACGGATCGTGGTTCTCTGGACATCCGGTTACCCGACGTGGTGCCCGCAGTCCAACGGCCACTCCCTCAACTTCGTGCAGGACGTGCCGGCTTCCCGGCTCCTGTTCGACAGCGGCGTTCCGCTCGTCTACTTCCCCGGTTACTACATCGGGGCCCAGCTGCGGCTCTCGCTTCCCGAAATGGAGAGATGGGTTCGCGGCCGTGGCGCGGTGGGTGACTACCTCCATCATCTCTATGTCAACAATCCCATCTATGCCCAGCGTGGAATCCGTGATCACTTCGGTCGGACCTGGGTGATCTGGGACATGATCACACTGGCCTGGCTCATCGAGCCGACATGGGTACCGACCACGGTGATACCGACCCCGACGGTCGGTGACGACCTCTGTTGGCTACCCATGCCCGGGCCACAGCCGCCGATGCGGGAGGCGCACGGCATCGATCGGGACGCAATATTCCGTGATTTCTTCCGGAAGCTCGAGCGTGCTTCGCGATGAGTGACAACTCGTCCGCCGCACGGTCCATCCTGGACATGAGCCCCGATGAGTGGCAGCGTGCCCTCCGGCTCGATGATGACGACCTCCCCGTCGCCGTGATCAGCGAGGGCTCGTGGTGGCGCGAGCAGCGGACCGGTTGGCGGCTCGGCGCACTCGACGGCGTCCGTGAGCTGGCGTTTCCGGACATGTTCCTCGGGCGATGGCGAGATCGGCCTGTCGTGTACTGCTGCGCCTACGGAGCACCCCGAGCCGTCGAGGTGGTGCACCTGTTCGGGAGCCTCGGTGCACGCCTCGCGATACAGATCGGAACCTGTGGTGGTCTACAAGGCCGGCTGCAGACGGGAGACGTCGTCGTGCCGGATGTGGCCGCGTGTCAGGAGGGTATCGCCCGGATCTACGGTGCCGGAGAGCACACACTGGCGAACCCTGAATGGAGTGATCGAGCACGTTCGATGCTCACGACACGGGACCACACCGTTCACAAGGGTACGAACTTGACGTGGTTCTCCATCTTCGCTCAGAGTGGAGCGATGGTCGAGGCTTGGCACGATGCCGGATACCTCTCGGTGGACATGGAGACGGCCACAACGTTCGCCGTCTCCCGATACTTCGACATGCCGGCGGTGTCGATGCTCGTCGTGTGGGACGATCTCCTCCAAGGGCGCAGCTTTCTCGATCCGCTCGAGCCGTCCGCACAACAAAAACTCGACGACGCCAACGAGGCGGTCTTCGAGGTCGCTCTGGATCTTGTTCAGGCCCTTTGACATGACTGCCTATCACCAACATGAATCACCTCAGCGAGCTGCTCATGGCGCGCCGGCGACTACCGGACAGGGGAGAGACACATGATGACCCTCGGGAATGACACCCTCACCGGGTTGTGGGAACGTATGGTCCGTATCCGGATCTTCGAGGCGCGGGTGAGCGCCGTCGCCGAAGCCAAGCAGGTCGACGGATACCTGCACACCTACGCCGGGCAGGAAGCCGTTGCGTGCGGCATCATCCCGCTCCTTCGGGAGGACGACTGGTTCACCTCCACCTACCGCAACCACGGTCACGCCATCGCCCGCGACATCCCACTCGATGCGATCGCAGGGGAGATCTACGGGAAGGCGACCGGAGTGTGCGGCGGGAAAGGCGGTTCGATGCATGTCGCGGACCAGACTCGAGGAATGATCGGCGGCATGGGCATCGTTGCCGGAGGTCTGCCTATTGCCACCGGAGCGGCCCTCGCTTCACGATATCTCGGCCGAGATTCGGTGGCGGTCGCGTTCTTCGGTGACGGTGCGGTCCACCAGGGAGCATGGCATGAGGCTCTCGATTTCGCAGGTCTCTTCAGTTGTCCCGTTGTCTTCGTCTGTGAGAACAACCTCTACGCGGAGACTACCGCCGTCGACTACCACCTCCTCGCCGGATCGGTCGCGGCGATGACCGCCCCCTACGGAATCCCTTCGGTTCAGGTCGACGGCATGGATGTCTTCTCCGTACGGGAAGCCGGGGAGGAGGCGATCGCGCGTGCCCGCAACGGGGAAGGCCCGAGTCTCATCGAGGCGATGACCTACCGCTACGGCGGACAGTACGAGGGCGACACCCAGACGTACAAGCCTCCGAAGGAGGTGGCCTGGTGGCGCGATCAGGATCCGTTGCTCAGGTTCCGAGCATCCGTGGCAGGCCAGGTCGACTCCACTGTTCTGGACACGATCGAAGGCGCAGTCGCGGAGGAAGTGGCCGCGGCGTTTGACGCAGCCGAACGTGCACCCTGGCCGGATCTGGCTCAGGTGACTGCCGACGTGTACACCCCTACTGCATGAGGAGCGGCTCGTGACACGAAGACTCAACATCAAAGATGCCGTCAACGAGGCACTTCGACAAGAGATGGCAGCCGATGACAGGGTGATTCTGATGGGTGAGGACATCGCCGGAGGAGCAGGACGCGACGAGGCCTATCCGGAAGCCGCCGATGCCTGGGGTGGGCCGTTCGGGGTCACCAAGGGCCTCCTCCCCCTGTTCGGGCGCAACCGGGTGATCGACACCGCCATCGCGGAGACGGGTTTCGTCGGAGCGGCGATCGGAGCCGCCATCGCCGGCCTTCGACCGGTGGTCGAGATCATGTACATCGACTTCATCGGGACCTCCTTCGACCAGCTTCTCAACCACGCCGCCAAGCTGCGGTACGTGTACGGGGGAAAGGTTTCCGTTCCACTGGTGGTGCGAACCGTTGCCGGCGCCGGATTCCGGGCGGCCGCAGAGCACTCTCAGACGCTCTACTCGATCTATACCCACGTTCCCGGTCTCAAGGTGGTGGCACCGTCGACCGCCGCCGATGCCAAGGGACTGCTCATCAGCGCGATTCGCGACCCCGACCCGGTCATCTTCATCGAGCACAAGCGTCTCTACATGTATGAGGAACCGGTCCCGGAGGAGTCGTATACGATCCCCTTCGGAGTGGCACGGATTGTCCGTCCCGGGAGCCACGTCACGATCGTCGGCGTTCAGAAGATGGTGCACACGGCTCTGGACGCGGCAAAGGTGCTCGCGATGGAAGGCATCGAAGCCGAGGTGATCGACCCGCGCACGTACTCCCCGCTCGATGAGCAGACCATCTTGAGTTCGGTGGAGAAGACCGGTCGCCTGGTCGTGGTGGACGAGTCGCACCCACGCTGCTCACTCGCCACCGACATCGCCGCGCTCGTGGCCGAATCCGCCTTCGATGCTCTCCGCAGCCCCATCCGGATGGTCACAGGTGCCCACGCCCCCGTTCCGTTCAGCCCACCGCTCGAGGACGCGTATGTCCCTGATCCGGCCCGGGTGGCGGCGGCGGTGCGAAGCCAGTTCGAGACGGCCGGTAGCTGACCGCGACTTCGGGCACGCGAGACCCGGCGCAAAGGCTGAAGCTGTCTGCCCCGCTGGACTCGAACGATCCGGGTGCCGCGGGGGTGTCGGGGCTTCTGGTGCTGTGGCCGGTGACGTTCGGGGTGTCGATGCCGGGCCGGGGCAGGGGCGCCTGAACGAAGACGCACCCAACCCTTCTTGCGTGAGAACGCCCGCGCCATGGGCAGCCAGCTCACGCAAGAACGGGGGGAGGGCGGCTGTACCCCCCCAGGAGATCCGCGGCGAGATCCCGGAGCGCGTCGGCACTCCCCCGGTTTGCCGCGAGCACGGGCTTGCCGGTGGCCGGCGATCCGTCATACACGAAACTCGTCGACCATCCACCCGACTCACGGACGAGAACCTCGCCGGCCAGGGCGTCCCATGCCCGGAGGTCGGATTCGAAGAACCCGACGAGCCGTCCGGCAGCGACGTAGGCGAGAGCGAGCGCAGCCGATCCGCAGTTGTAGAACAGGCCCCCTGCCGCAAAGAGCCGTTGGAGAAACGTCAGGGTGGGCCCGTCCGGTGCGTTGCGCGGATGTCCCACGCCGACCAGCCCGCCGGTGATTCCCTTGTCGGGAACCGAGATACCGTGACCGTTGATGGTGAGCCCGTGACCTTCCAGTGCCGAGAACGTCTCGGCAGCGCCGGGATCGCGCACGACGCCCAGGAACGGATGGCCGGACTCGTCGACACAGGCGATCGACACACACCAACTCGGCAGACCCGAGACGAAACAGGTCGTGCCATCGATGGGATCTACGACCCACATGGCGTGTCCCACTCCGGTTGGAGGGGTGACGTCGCCTCCTTCTTCCCCGAGGACACGGTCATGCGGGAAGGACTCGGCGATCCGGCGCCGGATCAGCCGCTCGGTTGCCAGGTCGGCTTCCGTCACCCAGTCGAGGACACCTTTCGACCGGACCTGCAGATCATCCCGCCCGCGATACGACAACGCCAACTGCCCTGCCTCGACGGCCAACTCTTCGGCGAAGACGCGTCGCTCGATGCTATCGGCAACCATGAGTTGGGCTCCTGACTAGGCGGGTTGCTTCACATCCGGGTCGGGAGCATGAAGTCTTCGCGAATGACCCGGGTCGACCCGTGATACGGAGCGATGAGCCCCCGCAGCGTGCGCACGGTGGCTCCGTAACCATCGAGCTCTTCGACGGCCATCTCGCTCTCGTCGTGCGCCTTGCGGAAGTCGGGCACGAGGTCGTGCAGCTCCTCGACGGAGCACGAGTCATCCCAGAAACCCGTCAGGCACGTGCCGATCGTTTCGTGTTGGGGACTCTCGCAGGCGGCCTCGAGCATGTTGTTCGCTCCTTGCTGTCACGGGCTCATTCGGTTCGGGGTCGTGGTGGCAAAGTCTTCGTCGATCCAGGCATCGATGAGTCTCATGGGTTCTGCTCCGATCACTGTCGTCAATGAGACGGTGGCCCGGTCGACTCGCGCACGACCAGTTTCGGCGAGAGGACAACGTGGCGGGCGGCAGTGCGGTCCTCCCCGATCTTTTCGAAGATGAGGCCGGCGGCCATGCGCCCCATGTCGTGTCGGGGCTGATCCACGGTCGTCAGATCCATTCGGTGACTGGCCGCAAGGTCGGTGTTGTCGTATCCCGCGACCGAGATGTCGCCCGGGACATCCAGCCCCTCGGCGTCGAGCACTTCGAGCACACCCATCGCTGCAAGGTCGTTGGCGACGAAGACGGCGGTCGGTCGGGTGCCTTCGACGAGGAGACTACGCATCCCGGTGCTGCCGCCTTCTTCGGTGAAGCCGCCCCGCACCGATCGGATCTCGCTCTCCAGCCCGTGCCGTCGCATGGCACGCTCGTAGCCGGTCCGGCGGAGCCGGGCGCCGGCACCAAGGCCGCCGTCGATATGCGCAATCCGGCGGTGTCCGAGTTCCACGAGGTGGTCCACGACCATCTCGGCGCCGCGGCGGTCGTCGTTGGTGACACTGTCGACCGTTGAGGCTCTCGTCGCCTTGCCCACGACGACCGTTGGCACGGAGTGTGACGCCTCGATGACGTACTCCCTGTGGACGGCGGGTGAAATCAGGATGAGGCCGTCTGCCCGTAGCTCGAGCAGCGTTTCGATCGCAAGCCGCTCCCGCTCCGGAACACGGTTGCCGGAGGTCAGGATCGCGCGATACCCGGCGTCCATGACCGCCATGTCGATACCGGCGATCACGTCGGTGAAGAACGGGTTGCGGAGATTCGAAACCATCACGCCGACGACATTGGAGCGTTGCCGCACCATCGTGCGCGCCGCCGCATTGGGGAGATACCCGAGTTTCTTCGCCGCCTCCAGCACGGCTTTGCGACTCGATGGACTGACCCGGCCCGAACCCCTCATGACGAGGGAGACCAGTGACTTCGACACGCCGGCTTCGTCGGCGACATCCAGGATTGTTGGGCGTTTCATTTGGCCATTATTGTAGGCAGATCGGGTTGGAACGTTCCATTCATTGCCAGACCCACCACACCCGACGGCATGGAGCGCCGGAACTCGCCGGATCGGCAGTTTCCTCGGCGCTGACACGGCCGATGAGATCGTCGCCGCGCAGGCGCCGACCCCTGAAGGTGGCTGGTCGTCGTATCCGCCACGCGAGTGCGGCGAGACGAACGAGGCGCAAAGTGAACTCGAGGAGATCCGCTACTTGCGTGTCGACGGTGAAAGCGGGTTCGGGTCCTTCAGCTGTTGCAGCACCGACGGCGAGATCGACGACACGCCGAGGGTGAGCGACTGCGATGTGTACCGGGTCCCGCGGGGTTTCCACGGTCCGGCTGCGGCCGATCCGCGGCACGTCATGTGTCACCTCGATGTGTTGGCGGGGCCCATCTCCGGCACGGGCATGGCGAGTCTGCGGGGAACCCTGCACGCGTGGGTCCGCGACGCCCTGGAGCCACTTCCGACGGATCCACGTCTCCCGACGACCGGCGCCCGACCTGCTCGAAGCCCTTGGCGGGATGAAGGAGCGGTGCGTCTGCTCCCTCATCCCATCGAACGCAGGAGCGCGGAGGCGACTTGACGGTTGTGTTGCATCCTGATGCCGGCGGCGACCGGTGCGGGGCAGTTCGCGAATCTGTCTGTGGCAATTGGTAGGTTGTCGCCATGACTGAAGAGATCCAGGAGCTTCGGGACCGGGCGCTGGCCGTCCTCGCCCGCCTTGTCGGTGACGGGGCCGCGTTTCGTCCCGGCCAGTGGGAGGCGATTCGCGCCGTCGTCGCCGATCGCAGGAAAACGCTCGTCGTGCAGCGAACCGGCTGGGGGAAGAGCGCCGTCTACCTGATAGCGACGAAATTGCTGCGCGATTCGGGGAGCGGCCCCACCGTCATCGTGTCGCCTCTGCTTGCGCTCATGCGCAACCAACTCGAGATGGCCGACGCGCTCGATCTGAGGAGCGAGACGGTGAACTCGTCGAATCGAGACGAGTGGGATCGGGTCTACTCGGCCATCTCCGACGGCACGATCGATCTGCTGCTCATCTCACCGGAACGGCTGAACAATCCCACGTTCCGTGCGGAGGCCCTTCCCCGGTTGACGCGCAACCTCGGACTGCTCGTCGTCGATGAGGTGCACTGTATCTCCGACTGGGGTCATGATTTTCGTCCCGACTACCGGCGGCTGGGGAAGGTCGTGGCTTCGCTACCACACAATGTGGCGGTTCTGGGCACGACTGCCACTGCGAACGACCGTGTCGTCGAGGATGTGAAGCTTCAGCTGGGCGGCGACTTGGAGGAGATTCGTGGAGAGCTCGATCGCGAGAGCCTCGTGCTTCAGGTCATTGGCCTTCCGGATCGTGCCGACCGTCTCGCATGGCTCGCTGCGACGATTCCGCGTCTGGAGGGTTCCGGCATCGTCTACTGCCTCACGATTCGCGACGTCGAACGTGTAGGCCGCTGGCTGGCCGACAGGGGCATCGATTCGGCCACCTACACGAGCCGCTCGGACGATGAGGCGCGCCTCGCCATCGAGGAAAAGCTGCGGCACGGAACGCTGGACGTGGTCGTCGCCACTTCGGCTCTCGGAATGGGGTACGACAATCCGCACATCCGGTTCGTCATCCACTATCAGTCGCCCGGCTCGCCGGTCGCGTACTACCAGCAGGTCGGGCGGGCCGGACGTGCCGTCGACACTGCGTACGGGGTGCTCCTCACCGGCGAGGAGGACCGGGAGATTCAGGATTACTTCATCCGTGTCGCCTTCCCCGGTGCAGAGGATGTGGATGCGGTGCTCACATATCTCGGCGGGGCAGGTGGTGCCACGCTGACGAACCTCGAGAGCGTCGTCAACGTGCAGCGCACCCGTCTTGCGGGGCTGCTGAAGATCCTCGAGGTCGAAGGCGCCGTTTATCAGGAGGCCGGCAGGTGGTACCGCTCGGTGTCTCGCTGGACGTATCCGGCCGACCGGATCGCCGGTGTGACCGCGGCACGGCGGGCCGAGCAGGAAGCCATGGTGGAGTACGCGTCGACCGACCGGTGTCTCATGCAGTTCCTGCGATGTCAGCTCGACGATACGTCCGCCGAACCGTGCGGCCGGTGCGCGAACTGCGCGGGCAGTCCGCTGCCGGAGGACATCCCGGCGGAGCTTCGATCCGAGGCGCTTCGGTTCCTCGATCGTATCGGTCTTCCGATCCCGCCCCGCAGGCGATGGCCGCCCAAGATCGATGGGGCGGATGGTCTGCGCGAAACGCTGGAGGAGGGACGGGTCTTGTCGGTGTGGGGTGACCCGGGCTGGGCTCGGATGGCGCGCTCGGACAAGTTGGGGGGCCGGCGGTTCTCCGACGGTCTGGTCGAGGCGATCGCAGCGATGGTGGGCGGCTGGGATATGGATCCGGCTCCGACGTGGCTCACCTGGGTGCCGGCATTCGGAGGTGGGGGCCCGGTCGCCGATTTTGCCTCCCGCCTGGCAGCCAGGCTGGGTCTTCCGGCGGTGCCTGCCGTGAGAAAGGTCGTGGAGACACCCCTGCAGAAGACGATGCGCAACAGTTTCCAGCAGGCCCGCAACGTGCTGCACGCCTTCGAAGTGACACAGGTACGTACGGGTCCGGTGCTGCTTTTCGACGACACGGTCGATACTCGCTGGACCTTCACCGCGGTCGGGGCCCGGCTCCTGCACGCCGGTTCGGGCCCCGTCTACCCTGTGGCTCTCGTGGACACTTCGGGCGCACGTTGATGACGATGACCGAGGATGCCAGGGCCGCCGTGGTCTTGGCATCGCGGCTCGGTCGGCGGGACCGTCCCGCCTTGTCGCCGGCGCTGTGGCATCGTCTCGTGCAGGCTCTACAGGATGCCGGGTTGCGCCCCGGGGACCTGTTGCGCTCCGATGTCGACGCGATCGGCAAGGCCGCGATCCCCGAGGAGCTCGCCGAACGGATCGGCGTGCTCATCGAGGACACCGTCGCCGTCGTTGTCGAGATCGACACGCTGGCGGGCAAGGGGATCCAACCGGTCACGATCGAGGATGCCGCTTATCCGGACCGGTACGGATCGAAGCTGGGCACCCAGGCACCACCGGTATTGTTCGTGGTCGGTGACCAGACGCTTCTCGAGCGCGACGGGGTCGGAATCGTCGGGTCCCGCAACGTGGACGAGGAGGGTGCCGGCGTCGCCGGGAGGCTGGCCGAAGAGGCTGCCCGGGCGGGGCGGACGGTCATCTCGGGTGGCGCGAGAGGCGTCGATCAGTTGGCGATGGCTGCGGCGTTCGAGGCCGGCGGTTCGGTTGTCGGTGTTCTCGCGGACTCCCTCGCGGGCCGGATCCGAAGGCCCGATACGCTGCGTGCGCTCGACAGCGGCCAGATCTGCCTGATCACCCACCAGCACCCTGGTGCAGGATTCGGTGCCGGTGCCGCGATAGGTCGCAACAAGCTGATCTACGCCCTCGCGAAGCTGACGGTGGTCGTGGCCACGGACAGGGGGCGCGGCGGCACCTGGGAGGGTGCGAGCGAGGCCCTGCGGTCGGGATACGGCAGGGTGGCGGTGTGGCGGGGCGGCGGCGAGGGGCCGGGCAACGCGGCGCTGGAAGACCTGGGTGCCGAGCCGATTCGGGCTGTGGAGGAACTCTGTGGTCTTGTCGATGCCGACACTCCGGAGCCGCCCGCGCAGATGTCGATGCTCGAGTGACCCTTCGACATGGGGATCGGCATGGCGCCTCGGTTCGGTCGCGGCGGTTTCCTCTCCGGAAGGTCGAGGGCGCTGCCGACCCACCCAAGGTTCTTGCCATCGGGCCCGATCCGGCGGGGAACCTACTGGAGATCATCTGGCTCGAACTCGCCGATGATGTCCAACTCGTGATTCACGCCATGCCCCTGCGCCCCACCTTCTACGACCTGCTTCCACAACCCAGGGAGGACACACCATGACTGATCCGCAAACCCACCGCACGCGCAGCGGACGCATTCTCACTGACGAAGATGTCGATGCCCTCGCGACCCAAGTCGAGGAAACCAACTACGACGTCGAGGGCCTCGAGACCCTGCGGCGAGATCGACATCTTCGGGCCGCAGATCGAGTGCTTCGGGGTGACGCAGGCCCGTGCGGTAGAGGAGCACGATGAGGGCCCTGTTGCGAAGACCCAAGGATGGTGTGGTCGGAATCCGGGCAAGGAGCGCCTGGAACTCGTCGGAGGTGAGAATCTCGGCAGGGTAGGTCTTGCCCTTGTTGGCGGGTGTTCGGCCTTGGCGCAGTTGAGCGAGATTGGATCGCATGCGGACACCGTATGGCACAGGTGAGACAGGACCGTCGGCGGTGTCGGACCGCCGAAGCCGGATTGCGAAACTTCGGACTCGTCGGCCGATCTTGTGCGTCGATGTTCCTGACGGTTGCGGTGCCGTCTTGGGTGTTCCGCCCATGACGCACTGGCCGTGACTCGAAAACGTCGTTGGAAACAGGACCGGGTTGTAGATCATGATGGCCGGGTCTTCTGCGACGGCGTTCCTCAGTCGGCTCATAGAGCGCGCCGCCGGGCTCGAATCCGGCGGTGCCAATGCGTGCCGGCCGATTGCTCGCTCTGCCGGATGGTATTGTGGCTCTGCTTGCGGGGCGCTCCCGCCGGTATAGGAGAACGGTTGGCGCGGACTCAACGCTCCACCGTATTCGGGTGTTCCGGCGACCCGTCTTGTGACCGCACCTAGCCCCTTCCCGGGAGGAAAACCATGGAGCCGGACCAAGTCCGCCTGGACGTCGACGGACCAATCGCCACCGTTACGCTCGCACGCCCGGAAAAGCGCAACGCTCTCGGCCTCGATCTGATGCGATCGGTGATCGAGACCTTCGAGCGTGTGCCGTCCGAAGCGGGGGTCGTGATCATGGCAGCGGAAGGCAAGGTTTTCTCTGCAGGTCATGACCTCGCCGAGATGATCGACCGGCCCGACGACTACTACGCCGAGCTGTTCGAGACGTGCGGCCGGATGATGAAGGCGGTCCACGAGTTGCGGCAACCGGTGATCGCCAAGGTGCAGGGCGTCGCTACCGCCGCCGGGTGCCAGCTCGTTGCCACCTGCGACCTGGCCATCGCTGCCGACACCGCATGGTTCGCCACTCCCGGGGTCAAGATCGGGCTGTTCTGCCACACGCCGATGGTGCCGGTGAGCCGGGCGGTCGGCCACAAGCGGGCGATGCAGATGCTGCTCACGGGCGAACCAATCGACGCTGCGACCGCCGTCGACTGGGGCCTCATCAACGCGTCGGTGCCTGCCGAAGAGCTCGATGACGCCGTTGCGGACATGGCGCAGAAGATCCTCCGCTACTCCAAGAACACCGTCGCCTTGGGAAAGTGCACCTACTACGCCCAGGCGGAGATGCCCGAGGATGCCGCGTACGAGATCGCGGCGCCGGTCATGGCCGCCAACGCGGCAGGCGTCGATGCTCAGGAGGGCATGGGCGCATTCCTCGAAAAGCGCGAGCCGCAGTGGAACGATCGATGATTCCGGTCTACCGAACGGAGCTGACACCGCTCTCCTTCCTGGAGCGGTCGGCGATCGTCTGGCCGGATAAGGTCGCCATCGTCCACGGCGACCGAGAGATCAGCTATGCCGAGATGGCTGAGCACACCACCAAACTGGCCCAGGCACTGCGGGCGTCGGACATCGAGCCCGGAGACAGGGTGGCGTTCCTCTGCCCGAACATCCCGGAGATGCTCATCGCCCATTTCGCCGTACCCCTCATCCAAGCGGTCCTGGTGGCGATCAACACCCGGCTGTCACCGGTCGAGATACGCGACATCCTCGATCACTCGGGCGCCAAGGTGCTCATAGGGGACACGGCTCTGCTCGCCGACCTGGCCCCCGTCGTAGACGATCTCGCAACGGTCTCCGAGATCTTCTCCATCGATGAAACCTGCACGGACGTGAGCTATGAGACAACGTCCTACGGCGACCTCCTGGATCGCGGCACGAACGACCCCCTGCCGTGGACCGTCGACGACGAGGAGCGGACGATCTCCATCAACTACACGTCGGGCACGACCGGACAGCCCAAAGGCGTGATGTACACCCACCGCGGCGCCTACCTCAACGCGCTCGGAGAGATCATCCATTCCAACCACTCGCCGGAATCCGTGTACTTGTGGACGCTGCCGATGTTCCACTGCAACGGCTGGTGCACGACCTGGGGTGTCACGGCCATCGGCGGTACCCACGTCTGCCTTCGTCAGGTCGAGCCGGCACAGATCTGGTCCCTCATCGACACTCGAAAAGTAACCCACTTCAACGCGGCACCGACCGTGCTCATCGGCCTCGCGAACGCTCCCGAGGCCCACCCGTTTCCCCAGCCGGTGACGATCACGACGGCGGGGGCCCCACCGAGTCCGACGATCATCGAGGCGATGGAGGGCCTGGGCGCCAAGATCGTGCATGTTTACGGTCTCACCGAGACCTATGGTCCGCATACGGTCTGTGAACTACAGCCCGGATTCGCCGATCTCGACATCGCCGAAAGGTCCAGGTTCCTGGCTCGCCAGGGTGTTTCGTACATCATCGCCGACCCGACGCGCGTGGTCGACGACGACATGAACGACGTCAGCAAGGACGCAGCCACCCTCGGCGAGGTGGTGATGCGCGGCAACAACGTGATGAAGGGCTACTTCGACGCCTCTGAGGCCACCGAGGAGGCGTTCCGCGGCGGTGAGTTCCACTCCGGAGATGTGGCCGTGTGGTACCCGGACAACTACATCGACCTGAGGGACCGATCCAAGGACATTGTCATCTCAGGCGGCGAGAACATCTCCACGATCGAGGTCGAACGTGCGATTGCGTCGCACCCGGCCGTGTTGGAATGCGCGGTGGTGGCGGTGCCGCACGACAAGTGGGGTGAGCGGCCCAAGGGCTTCGTGGTCCTCAAAGATGGCCGGCAGGTCGACGGCCGGGAGATCATCGACCACGTCAGGGATCGCCTGGCCCATTTCAAGGCACCCGACACGGTGGACATCGTGGTCGAGTTGCCGAAGACCTCGACGGGCAAGATCCAAAAGTACGTGCTGCGCGAGAAGGAATGGGCCGGCTACGAGCGGCGGGTCAACTGATGGGATGGCCGTTCGCCCTCGATGTGGCCTGAGCCCGACCCTACGATGGCCGGAAGGGCGGGCAACGGCGACACCGATCGTGACCATTGGACCCACCGGTACAGCGAATGACCGTGGCCTGACGCCTGGTCATTCTGGCTCGTGGCCGGCGCAGATCTCCCCCCGAATCCGGACGTGCTCTCGGCGTGGCCGGAGGCGCGGAAGGTAACGCAGTCTGGCCGGCGCCACGGAGCCGGGATGTCACGATCGTGGATGGCTCCAACGTTGCCCTCGCCATCGTGGCCGGTCGGGCCGAGACGCTTTGTGTTCCACTCCCGACGCGTCCGACCGACCTGAGCATCGAGCCGCTCCCTGAGGACCACCGGGATCTGCTCATGGTGTTCCACTACGCCGATCGGGCCATCTTCTCCGACCTCGCCGTGGCCCCCGGCCAGGCGGAGCGCTCATCGGATGCCGACGGGCGCGCCGGCGATGCGGGAGCGTTCCCGACCGACGGTACCCGTGTCCGAGGCCGGGTTGGGGGATCCGGCGATCGGGTCGGAGAGCTGCCGCCCGAGCTCGGCTGGTCCGTTGCCAGAAGAGCGGACGTCGCTGCCGCGAGGGAGATGATCGCGCAATACGCAGATTCTGGCCTCGGCCTCACGGATGCCTCACCGGTGGTGCTCGCCTGTTGGAACGAGCGTTGCAGGATCTGATCGACGCCGGGTTGACCGCCTGGATCGGCGCCGAGTGTCACCAGCGGTCCGAGTCCCGGTGGAACTCGTGTAACGGGGGTGGGCCCCGGAGGTTGTCGACCCCGGCAGGGGACCTGGAGTTGCGGATCCCGAAGGTGCGGGTCGGGTCGTTCTTCCTGTGTGAAAACCATCGTGCGCACCGGATCGGAACAGCGTCGAACCGAACTCCGGACGCCGCACCCACACGGAATCTTCAGGCACCACGAGTGTCGGCCCTCCTGTGAAGAAGCTCGCTCGTTACCAAGGCCTGCGGGCGATAGCCTCGATCGGTTTCATGCCCTGTCCGAATCGGGCGATGGCCTCACGGTTCTTCTTCAGCTCGCCGTAGGCGATGAAGTGAACGTCCAACACATCGACCACAGGACTGAAGGCGGGACGTTTCAACTGGTCCCGAACTGCAGCCTCGCGGGAATCGGGGGCGACCAGGAACAGCGACAGCCGATCGTGTTTCAGGCCGAGCGCCAGGTCCGACATCCGCAGGATCCCGGAGTAGATGGAGGTCGTATGCTCGACTTCGAAGGCGGCAACCACGCGGCCGGTGGCCGAGTCGACCCAGAGCACGTCGATCAGCCGGATCGCATCGAATGACGGCGTCTTCTCCAACGCTTTCGGGAGGCATTCGAGGCAGCCGTCGGCCAGGCGCCCCCCGTCGTAGTGACGGTTCACGTCGTTGGCGGCGATCCACACGTCGAATCCCACGGCCTTGCCCAGATCCCGCAACCAGCCCTGGATCTCGGTGTGGGTGTGGTCCTGATCGTCCGCGGCCTGAATAGCGCGGTCGGCGCGGTCGGACTCGGCACGGACCTGGGCGAGGTCTTCCTCCCATCGAGCACGCGCCGCGCCATCCAACTCGCGGGGCGGTGGCGGATACCTTCCGGAGCCGATATCGAACAAGAAGCCGGCGATGGCCCCGAGGTCGTTGGAAAGAAGATCCCTGTACTTCGAGTTCATCTCCAGGATGCCCATGCGCATCGCCAGGTACCCGTCCCAGCGGCCCATCCTCACGTTGGCCCCGGTCACGGCGTTGTAGCCCTTGACGATCGCGGTATTGGAGGGCGGGACCACGGTCGGGTGGAGAAAGTAGAGGATGTTGGAGGCGGCAGGACCGAGACCCTTGATCGCTGCACGGTCCAAGGTTCGAATGGCTCCAATGACTTCCGATTCCTCGCCGGAGCAGCAGGCGCACGTCTGGAGGAACCGCCCGAAAGCGAGCTGATTCGCGCGGTTCTCGTAGATGTCGGGGATACGCAGTTTCGGCTTCCAGAGGAAGGCATGATCGGCGCCCCGGAAGATCTGCCTCTGTTCTGCGATGGACTTTACGACCGTTTCGAGCGAGGAGCCCTTGTAGACGTTCCCGAACGTGCCTGCCTCGATCTCGTCGACCACCACGGAAATGCCCTGCCCGATGGAACGGAAGTTCTTCAGCCGCTCCTCCCAGAGGAACCAGGTCCGGTAGGTACCCAGCGAGTCCTCACGCCAATGCGTGAGGAGACGGCGAAGGGGGTCGATCGTGGAAACCGGCGGGTCGGTCGCGTTGCTCAACTTGCCCCTCTCCGAACCATGAAATGGCAGATGGCAGTCGCAGGGTACACCGCCCGTCCACCTTATGGCGGTGTGCGCGTCCGCCCATTCGAGTGCAGGATCCCCGCCGGCGGAAACGGGAGCCCTTGACGTCGCGCCACGCTTCCTTACTCCTTCTCGACGCCATCCCTTGGGCATCGCGTACCTTGTCGCGGCGGTCGCCGTTGTCTTCGCATGGGCGGTTCGCAACGTCGGGCTTCGGACGGTTGAGGCCGAACGGCACGTCGTCGCGAGTCAGGGACCGAGCATGGCGCTGGTGTCTACTCCGGGGAGCTGGGAGTCGCCGTGCAAGGTTCGTCTGTCATCCAGTTCCGAACGTCGCCTGCAGACCCTGGATGAGCTGCTGGGTCTCGGAGTCGCTCAGGCGTGCCGACGCGTGCATCCACCCGAAGTAGACAGGCGGCATCTCGCCCTCCCGGATCGTCTCGACCATCTCACCTACTTCGTTTCCACCGGAGGTCCATTCGGAGAAGTTGAGCTTGCGGCGACCCTCCTCGACGTGTCGCTCGGCGAGCCACGAAATGGGTGCGACGCTGGTGAACCAGGGCCACACCGTCTCGTTGCTGTGACAGTCGAAACAGGCGCGGACGGCAAGCGCTCGGGTCGTCGGTGAATCCCAATGTGGCTCCGCTACCACCGGTGGGTTGACGTGTGCGCGTCCATAGGGGACGGCCTGGATGGCGACCAGCAAGGCGACCAGTCCGATCAGACCCCATTTCGACCACGTTCGCCGGCGCACAGAACCTCCTTGGTTGGATCTCTTGAACACGACGTTGATCCGTCGCGTCGAATCTAGGGTCGCCGAGCCATGTCTGCCCAAGGATCAGGGCTGTCTCTGCAAAGGCGGCTTGGTCGTCAACTGGAAGACGCGTTGTGGGGTCTGACCGAGCCCAAGCCGAGGTACGGCCTTGCGCCAGGGTTGCGGCAACAGGCCGAGCCATCACAGGGCGCGAAAGTCACCTCACACAGCGAGGCTGCTCGTGTCGCCACCGGGTGAATGCTGACCCTTTATCACCGGGTGGGTTCCAGTACTTGTTGCAACACTTCTGCTGGACGTGGAGGATTGAGCCGAGATCCGTCGGCTTTATAGGGCAGAGAGGATGGGGGTCAAGGCGATCTTTGAAGACCGAGGAGCGATGATGAGCATCCCCCCGCTGCTCCCCGACCCATCACAGAGGTTCACAACTCGTCTGCCTCGGGACCATTACGTCAGGGTGGACACCAACGACTATTCGGTGAACCCCCGGTATATGGGACGACGTGTCAATGAGCGGCGTCACCGGTCATGGACGCTGCTGTGAAGTGTCACACTCTCATTCGGTGTTCTTGCACGTTTTGAGAGCGCTGTTTCCACGGAGTGGGAACGGCGCGGTAGCACTCTCATTGCGAGGCAAGCGTGAAGGTTCGGGGTGGTTCCCTGTTCTGGATCAACTACTGCTCGGATATCGGTGTGAAGTCACACAGGTGGTTGGTGGGCGGATTCGCCGGCATGCACGTGAGCGTGCCAATGTCGACCGGATCGACGGGCCGGCCGCGCCACAGGTGGGCCGAGAGACGGTGGCGGCGCCGGAGGGGCTCTCAGGTGCAGGCCAACGCCGCGTTCAGCCCGTCGCAGATCCGGCTCATCTCTCGCGGAGCGAAGGCGGCCGTGCGCCGCAGCAGCTGGCCCTTGTCCAGTTGCAGTACGTCATCGCATAGGACTCTGCCAACGACTGCACCCGAACGGTCTTCGATCGGGACCACAGATGGCAGCGACGGTCGCTTCGGAGAAGTCGTGATCCTGGCGCAGAGGACCGTATCGAGCGATCGGTTCCGTTGCTGGTTCGACACGACGACGAACGGTTTGTCGCCTGCCGGCGTATCTACCATCCACACTTCTCCCCGGTTCACCGTCTTCACTCGGGCCCGCCAATCGCCTCAAACAACGCAGTGAGCGACGTGTCATCTTCTGTTTGCGCCCGCAGGCCGTCTTGGGTCTGTATCTTCAACGGACTGGGATCCAGGCCCAGCAGTTCGCGCAGTTCCGCGTACCCCTGCCCCAGTGCTTCTTCAGAGACCACACGCGCACCAACCTCGGCCAACTGGCGTAGCCGTGAGGCTTCGCTGTGTGCGGCCGGTTCGCCAAGCCTCCGCTCGATTGCCTGCTGCACAGCCTTCTCAGTGCGTGCTCGATCGGCCGTGTCGAGTATGAACGAACTAAGGGTGAGCGTCTTCCTCATGTGCATCACTGTACCGCAACACCGCGCAGATGCAAGTATCGGCATCGGATTAGTGCATCACATCGCCGAGTGGCGATCGTCTGACGTTCCAAGTGAACTCGCTGGGCGATGCGCCCGATTGTCGGAACGGAACTGTGACCCTTAGGCCACCCTGAGCGGCCGTTGACAATCCAGATCAGCACCTACAACGAGCAGAACGGCCGCCTCACAAGCATCAGCCTCTGCGTTCCAACACTCCGCCCGTTCCGTTCCAGAACCCGCCCATCTGGGCGGGCTGTCGGCGCGCATCGCCCCAGGTCAGAGCAGATTTCTTGCAGTCCCCAAAGACCGACTTCGCCGCACTGCAGCATCCGGGTAGCCGCATCATGCGGCCGGCGAATCGCAGGGTGGGACTGTTCCCAATCGCACATCACAAGACTGACCAAGCGCTCTCGCGAATGAGAGCGTGTCGGTCACGGAATGAGAGCGGCGCCGTCATGCTCTCATCATGAAGGTCAGAGCGAAGCGACTCGACGTCTTCCGCGATTGCGCTCCACAAACTGACCAGATGAAGCGGCTCCTCATTGTCGTCGCGGTTGTTGCGCTTGTGGGCCTGGTGATCTGGGCTGCACCCAGCCGCGTCACGATTCTGCGTGTGTTTCTTGATCGCGAAACGACCCTCTTGGCTACTGGATGGGCCAACTCATGCGGCGGGGACCTCTCAGTTGCTGTCCGCGAGACCTCGAACGAGGTCCGTGTCACAGTGCGGGATCACAGGCTCAGGATCAAACTGCTCGGTGGAGCCGGCTGTGCTGATGTGTTTGCGTTCACGCTGGCCGAACCCCTTGGCGACAGAGTATTGGTAGATGGCGCCACTGGTCAGCCAGTCCCAATCCAGCCACCTCGGTAGCCCACTGCGGATAGAGCGGCATGAGTGAACATATGAGACTGGCGTGATGGAATCGTTGCCCCTTGATCCTGAGCATGCGGGGTTCGTCGAACGGGCACGGGCGCATATGCAAAAGCAACGCGAGGAGCTGTCCGGACGGCCTCCGTTCCCCGTGTATGCCCTGGCAACACCAGAGCTGTCTCCCGGAGCGCTGGCAGAGGTGTATAGAGAGAACGATGCTTGGGCGCCGGTGAAGATCGTGTACGGCAGCCCGGTAGCCGCCGACGGTCCGTGGGTCAATGTCACCACCAGCCTCGGGGAGAGTCCAGATTTGGCAGCGGTGCTGGTCGACGAACGAGACCGGCTGTTCGATTAAGCCGGGGTCAACGAACCCGATCCCGGCCAGGCCGACGAGACGGGCTTTGTCGAGATCCAGATCGATGGCGTGAAACAGGAAGCGACCTGGCGGAGAGAAGGGAAACTCTGGGCCGCTCGAGTCGAAATCCGATCGGACACAGGAAACAAACCGGTCACGGTGATCGTCACCGGACGTGGCGTGTCCAGCGACGGCATGACGCTACGGAGCGTCGACGATCTCGCCCCCTACTGGGACGGACGGGAACAGCTGCTGTCCACGCTGGCCGCCAAGCACCCGCATGTGCGGCCCGAGGATCTGGAGCTGCCCCCAACCCACGGCGTCGAAGCAGCCCGGACGCTCGTTGAGGCCACGCTTGCCGAACAGTTCTGGCTGACCGGCGAGCTGCGCCGCCGCCGCAGACCCAGCCCACGTCACCGTCCCAACTTCGACATGGGCCGCCTGTGGGAGGCGGCCATCCGCGCCCAGATGGACACCACAAACCAATCTCGGGGGCAAGCCAAACAGGTGATCACGGCCGTGGCGAACCAAATCTCCTCGCTGGCCGACATGGCAGAGTGGTTCAACGACACGTCACTGCGACAAGCAGCCATCGACGAAACGCTCGCCTACTGGGTTCTGGGACAAGACACGGCCAGCAGCCCCGCCCAGCAGGCATGGCAGAGGCTCTGGGAGCTTCGACAACGGCCGCCCACTCTCACTGCAGACGCCCCCGGCATCAACAATCTGAACGCCTTCCGGGAACGCGCCGAAACGGTCGCGCCCCTCGAAGACGCCTGGCTCAGCGCCTGGCGCGAGTGGGTAGACACCTCGCATGCCTGACCAGCCATCGCGGGGACCGAACAAGACAAGAAATGACGTCGGCACAGCCGAATATCCGCCCACTTCTTGCCAAAATGAGAGTGTGACACTTTCACTCTCATTTTCATGACGCTTTACAGCTACGCGACCGGTGGTGTCGTGGTTGTAGTATCGGGTGAAGGCCTTCACCCGATAGGAGGGGCGATTCCGTATGGGTGATGAGCGCGTGGCGACCCGGTTTGCCATGTATGCAGCGGCGGGGATGGCTGCGATCACGACGGTTACCTTCGGCTTGGCCCTGTTTGCCGTACCGATCTCTGGTTCGAACTGCCCAAGCGATTGCATCGAGTACCCCTATCTCGACACGCTCGACCGGTTTCCTCGTGACTACGTGTGGATGTTCTTTGCGATCGGGCTGGTCGTCACCTACCTGATCTTCACGATATCACTCAACAAGGTTCGTACCGGAGCAGGCTCGGCGATTCCCGGTCAGGTCGCAGTGGGGTTGGCGGTCGTTGTCGTGGCTGTGCTCGTGCCCACCTACTTCGTCCAGTTCTCCGTCGTGCCTTCGAGTCTCTCTGCCGGACAGACCGAGGGCATCTCCTTGCTCACGCAGTACAACCCCCAGGGGCTCTTCATAGCGCTCGAGGAGATCGGGTTCCTACTCATGAGCTTCTCTTTCCTCTTCCTGATTCCATTGATCCCCGCTGAGGGCACCAGGGCAAGGGTCGTTCGTTGGCTCTTCGGTGCTGGATTCGTCGTATCCGGTCTCGCGTTCGTCGCTATCGCGATTGCCTTCGGGTTCGACCGGCAAGATCGCTTTGAGATCGTCGTGATCTCGGTCACCTGGCTCGTATTGATCGTGAACGGAGTGTTGCTCTCCCTCGTATTCCGAAGTCGTCTCCAGGACGGCACCGATCTCTGAGCCAACCGGGCGACTGACCCGCACAAAGCGGCACATATGACTGTGGTCGGTCGCCGGAGTGATGGCAACTGATCGTCGGTCGACACCGAGCGTCCCATCCCTCAGGCTGTGCGCTCAGAAGGGGGGGCACCGTGAGACGGTTGACGCTACTTGCAGCGACGGCGGCCGGCGCTCTTTCTGCCTGTTCTGGCGAGGTGGTAGATGAGCAGCCGGACGCATCCCCTGTGGGGGTTGACGCGGATGAGGTGGCCTGTGCCATCTACAACGGGGATGATCCAGGGATCGTCATTGGGCCCGTCCCCAGCGGAGGTGAAGCGACCGTCTTTGCATCCGGTGGCACGGCCGAGACTGTCAGTGTGGGAGAGGTAGTCGGTGTCCGTGTGGAAAGGGCCAACGATGAAGGCCACGGCGATTTCGGATTCGGGGACATCGACGAAGCAGGCGTCACATTCTCCGGGGATACAACCCTCGATCGTGAGATGCCCGGGTACTCCATGACCTGGCGGCGAAGCTGACGAACGTATCCGTAAGGGCACCCGAGTGCGCTCGATGTTGCCGGACATGGAACAGTCCAGCCAGCGCTCCTTTCCCGGCGACCGTCAGAAGATCGGGTCTGTGGCCGACATCAGGACTCGGTCGTCTGGATCAGTGACGGACGTCTCCGAGGTGAGCGCTGACCCCGGATCGAGGCAGAGCTCACGATCAGATGCACCGTTGCTCCGGAGACTGGCGGAGAGAGGATCGAGCCGGCCGAAGAGCCGTATGTCGTCATGCCCTGATCTCGGCACGGTGGTCCGACCCCACAACGCACAATACGTGTGCAGGCAGAAGGGGAACTCGTGCAGCCCGGCTACCCGGCTAACGGATGCCGGTGTCGTAGGCAACGTCGAGCAGCCCGGCGCCGGGCACGATGAAGTCCTGCATCGGAGCGGTGCCGAGCAGTCCCTTGACCGGCTGAGGCACCAGAATGTAGGAGCCGGCAGGCAGCTCGAGTCGGAAGCGGCCCTGCGCGTCGGTCTTTGCGCGGGCGACTTCGTTGTCGGCCGGTCCCCACACGATGACTTCGGCGTTGGGGACCGGGCGGTCCGCACAGTCTGGATCGGGAGGTTCCTGCATCGTCGGACACGTCGGTCCGGCATGCACATAGCCCTCCACCGTGAAGGTACTGACCGGGGGAGTCGTGGAGCAACCGGCCGACAACACCAACAGGAGCAGAATGATGATCTTCACTGTCCGTTCGACGTTACTCAGGGCAGGTGAAGTTCCCCGACGACCCGGCAGGAAGTCTGACGCACGTCGCCCCCCTTTGCCGTCACGTGGCGCCCAAGAGCAGGCCGCTGCGAGGGGCAATTCCAGCATCGCACGTCCGTGTTGCCGGTTGCTGTGATCCCTCTCATCACCGCTACGCTGCCACGATGCTGCCTACCCGGACCATACGCCGACGTCTCATCGGCACACTGTTTGCCGGCTCCGGGATCAACCGCATCGGATTCCTGCTCGCGCTGACGGTTGCGAGCCTCGCCGCTCAGGACATGCTCGGTTCGGCACTGTGGGCGGGTCTCCCCGCAGCGGTCGGCGTGGCCGGCATGGCGCTCGCCACCACCCCGATGTCGGCCTACATGGCCCGGCGGGGCCGGCGCGCCGGGATGGTCGCCGGTCAGACGATCGCGGTGGCCGGTGCGCTCGTCGCGGCGGTCGCCGTGTACACCGGGCTGTTCCTTGTGCTGATCGTCGGGTTTTTTCTCTTCGGGGCCGGCAACAGCTCCGACAGGCTCGCCCGGTACGCAGCCGCCGAAGTCGTTTCCCCGGAACGTCGAGGCTCGGCGATCGCGCTGGTGGTGTGGGCCGGCACGGTCGGTTCGGTGATCGGACCTTCACTGCTGGAACCCGCCCAGAGGTTCGGGATCGCCGTCGGTGTCACAGGGCTCGCCGGCCCGTACCTCGGTACGGCGATCGCCTTCGCGCTGGCGGGGATACTCATCGCGGTCCTGCTCCGTCCCGATCCGTTGGAGTTCGCCGCCGAAGAACAGGCCAAGGCCGACTCGGTTCCCATGCGCGTGTCTGCCCTGTTGCGGATACCGAAGTTCCGCTTCGCGATCGTGGCACTCGTCGCCGGCCAGGTGGTCATGGTGCTGATCATGACCATGACCCCGATCTACATCCGTTCCGCCGGACAGAGCCTCGGGATCGTCGGACTCGTGATCAGCGCGCACACGCTGGGCATGTTCGCCCTCTCGCCGATCACCGGGTGGCTGGCCGATCGGCTGGGACGGATCCAGGTCGTGTTGGGTGGAGACGCGCTGCTGCTGATCGCCGGCGTCCTCGCGGCGTTCGCCGCAGGGTCCGACCGGGTGCTCCTCGTCGGTTCCCTGTTCCTGCTCGGGCTTGGATGGAACTTCGGGTTTGTGGCCGGCAGCGCTCTCGTCATCGAGGACGTCGCCCCCGGGGCACGGCTTCGCGCCCAGGGGGTCGCCGACGCATTCGTATGGATGTCGGGCGCCGTCGCGACGGTCGCTTCGGGGTTCCTGCTCGCCGCCGGCGGCTACGCCGCGCTCAGCCTGGTCGGCGCCGCGCTGGCGCTCGTCCCCCCACTGGTGTTGGTCCGTATGCGGCGTGCAGCGGCCTCGGTCCAACCGGTGGCCTGAGGTCGGGCCGGACGTCCCGACGCTGTCGCGGACTCACCACGGGGGTTCATGACTTCGATCGGTACTCGCAGCGCAACTCACAGCACCATTCCGTCGGGGAGGACATGCCCGTCAAGCCACTCCAACGCTGTGGCCACGCCTTCGACCGCTGCCGGTTCCCCCAGCCGCAGGTAGACCACCCGTGCGAACCGGAATCGCCCGGCCAACGGAATGAAACCGGCGTCGTCAGGTTCCGCGTCACTTGCCGCCTGGTACCTTGACGGGACGCCGGATCGAACAGCAAAGGAGTGGCCATGCAACACGTCGTTCCCGTCGATCGGCTCGACGACTACATCGGGCGTGATCTCGGTGTTTCCGACTGGATGACGGTCGATCAGGCGCGCGTCGACGCGTTCGCCGACACGACTCTCGACCACCAGTTCATTCACGTGGATCCGGAACGGGCCAAGGCGACACCGTGGGGCACGACGATCGCCCAGGGGTTCTTGACGCTGTCGCTGGTCCCGTATCTTCTGTCCTCGACCGGCATCGTTCCCGAGGGCACCGTGATGGCGATCAACTACGGCACCGACAAGGTGCGATTCCTCGAGGCCGTCAAGGTCCCGAGTGAAATACGAGCCCGCGCATCCCTGGCCGACGTCACGAAGAAGGGTCCCGGCCGCTACGTTCTCAAGGTGGACGCGACGGTCGAGATCAAGGGTGTGGAGAAGCCGGCCCTCGTTGCCGAGATGCTCGCGATGTTCGTGGTGGCCGAGTGACGCAGGCCCTGATCCGTCCCCAATACCGTTGAACCCAGGGCTCAGGGTGACCCACAGGGTCACTACGAGCCCAGGGTTCAAGGATCAGGGGGTGTCGCGCCGGTGATAGCTCTGTAGTGATGCGACGTCGGTCACGGCGTCATAACCCGATTGCAGGCTCTGCGCGACGGCGAGACCACCCTTGATGGTGGTGATGCACGGCACCTTGTTGCGGGTGGCGGCCCGTCGGATCAGGCCACCGTCCCCGCGGGCTCGCCGACCCCGTGGCGTGTTGATCACGAGGGAGATGAGGCCTTCCTCGACGAGGCGAACCGGATCCCACGGTCCGTCGCCGACCTTGTCTACGTGGGAGGCGGCGACCCCGTTGTGGATCAGGTACTCACTGGTCCCGTGGGTCGCCAGGATGCGGAACCCGAGATCGGCAAAGATGCGGCCGACCTGCAATCCGACCGGCTTGTCGCGGTCGGCGAGCGAGATGAACAAGGTGCCGTCGGTCGGTATCGCGTGACCGCTTCCCAGGAGCGCCTTCGCGTAGGCGGCACCAACCGAGCCGGCCAACCCCATCACCTCTCCGGTCGCTCGCATCTCCGGTCCGAGAATCGTGTCTTCAGCGGGGAAACGAGGCCACGGCAGCACCGCCTCCTTCACCGCCACGAACGTGGGCGCCACGCCGTCTCGATCGGGAAGGAGACCGATTGCGCGCAGATCGGCGAGCGTCTCGCCGAGCATGACCCTCGATGCCACCTTCGCCAGCGGCACGCCGGTCGCCTTGGATACGAACGGGATGGTTCTCGACGCTCGCGGGTTGGCTTCGAGGACGAACACGTCTTCACCTTTGACCGCGAACTGGATGTTGAGCAGACCACACACGTCGAGGCCTCTGGCCAGCTTCCCGGTGTAGTCGAGGATGCGTTCGTGAGCCTCGGGCGGCAGCGTCATCGGAGGCAGAACACACGCCGAGTCGCCCGAATGCACGCCGGCCTCTTCGACATGCTCCATCACCCCGCCGACGTAGAGCTCATGACCGTCGAACACCGCATCGAGGTCCACCTCGGTGGCACCTTCGAGGAACCGGTCGATCAGCAGTGGCGCCTCGTTGAAGCCGGTCTCGTCGCCAAGCGAGTCGCCCGCGAACTCGTCGAGATACTCGGACAGCTCATCGCCCGTATAGACGATACGCATGGCCCTTCCCCCCAGGACATACGACGGCCGCGCCAGAACGGGGAAACCGACGGCGTCGGCGATGTCCTGCGCCTGGGCTCGTGACATCGCCGTGCCGTGCGGCGGCTGAGGGATCTCGAGCTTGGCGCATAGCTCGGAGAACCGCTCCCTGTCCTCGGCAACGTCGATGGCATCGGGCGACGTGCCGGCGATCGGGACACCTGCCGCCTGGAGCGGGCGGGCGAGACGCAGCGGCGTCTGGCCACCGAGCTGGACGACCACCGCGTGCGGCTTCTCCTTGTCGATCACGGCGAGGACGTCCTCGACGGTGAGCGGCTCGAAGTAGAGACGGTCGGAGGTGTCGTAATCCGTCGAGACGGTCTCGGGGTTGCAGTTGATCATGACGGTCTCGTATCCGGCGTCCTTGAGGGCGAGCGAGGCATGGACGCAGCAGTAGTCGAACTCGATGCCCTGACCGATCCGGTTGGGACCCGACCCGAGCACGACGACGGTCCGGTCGCCGGGGGGAGGCGTCTCGTCCTCTTCTTCGTAGGTGCCGTAGAAATAGGGAGTCTGGGCCGCGAACTCGGCCGCGCAGGTGTCCACCGTCTTGAACGTGGGGACGATGTCCCAATCTCTGAGCCGGGCCCTCACCGTGCGTTCGTCGTCGCCCCACAGGTAGGCGAGCTGTGCGTCGCTGAATCCCGCACGCTTGGCTTCTCGGGCGAGTGCCGGCGTCACCTCGGCGGTCTCGAGTTCGAGGCGAAGCTCGACGATGCCTGCGATCTCGTCGATGAACCAGGGGTCGATCGACGTGAGGTGCGCCAGCTCGTCGACTCCGACACCGCGCCGCAGCAGCTCGGCGACCACGAAGAGCTGCCCGGGAGAAGGCACCGCCAGGCAGTCGAGAAGCGCCTGGGTCTCGGTGGCCAACAGGTGTGTCTCGGCCGGATCGGCATTCAGTCCGGCATGTCCCGTCTCGAGGCTTCGCAACGCCTTCTGGAGCGCCTCGGGAAACGTGCGGCCGATGGCCATCGCCTCACCGACACTCTGCATCGACGTGCCCAGCGCCGGTGCCACCGACGGGAACTTGGCGAAATCGAAGCGGGGAACCTTGACGACGACATAGTCGAGTGCCGGCTCGAACGAGGCGGGCGTGACCCCGGTGATGTCGTTGCGAATCTCATCGAGGGTGTAGCCGACCGCGAGCAGGGTGGCGATCTTGGCGATGGGGAACCCGGTGGCCTTCGACGCCAGTGCCGACGAGCGAGACACCCGCGGGTTCATCTCCACGATGATGCGGCGACCCGTGGCCGGGTCGACGGCGAACTGCACGTTGGAACCGCCCGTCTCGACACCGATCGCCCGCAAGCAGGCGATCGCGTCATCGCGCATCTCCTGGTACTCGCGATCGGACAGGGTCATCGCCGGTGCCACGGTGACGGAGTCGCCGGTGTGCACACCCATCGGGTCGAGATTCTCGATCGAGCACACGACGACGGCGTTGTCGTTGGCGTCACGCATCACTTCGAGTTCATACTCCTTCCATCCGATGATCGCCTCTTCGACGATCGCCTCACGGACCGGTGAGGCGTCGAGGCCGGCGGCGACGACGGCGCGGAATTCGGCCTCGTCGTGGGCGATGCCGGTACCGCCGCCTCCGAGGATGAAGCTCGGGCGGATCATGGCCGGATACCCGAGCTCGGCGACCGCCTCCAGTGCCTCGTCCAGCGTCTTCACATATGCGGATTTGGCGGTGCTCATCCCGATCGAGTTCATGATCGTCTTGAACCGTCCACGGTCCTCCGCCGCTTCGATCGCGTCGAGCCCGGCGCCGATCAGCTGAACGGAATACCTGGCCAGCACGCCGAGACGGGCGAGCTCCATCGTGATGTTGAGAGCCGTCTGGCCGCCGAGGGTCGGGAGGAGGGCGTCCGGGCGTTCCCGGGCGATGATCATTTCGAGGACGTCGGCGGTGATCGGCTCGACATAGGTGGCATCGGCGAACTCGGGATCGGTCATGATCGTCGCCGGATTCGAGTTGACGAGCACGGTCCGATAGCCCTGCTCACGCAGCACCTTCACGGCCTGGGTGCCCGAGTAGTCGAACTCGCATCCCTGTCCGATCACGATCGGGCCCGATCCGATGACCAGAACCGATCGCAGATCGTCGCGCCGGGGCATCAGTTCACTCCCAACATCGCAACAAAATCGTCGAAGAGGTGCTGTGCATCGTTGGGGCCTGGGGCGGCCTCGGGGTGATACTGCACAGAGAACGCGGCGACGTCCCGGCACGCAAGACCTTCGAGGGTTCCATCGTTCAGGTTCTGATGCGTCGCCACGACCGAACCGAACGCGGACTCGACGACCCGCGGAAGGAGGTGAGGGCCGGGAAGACCTTCGCGAATCGGCGGGTCCTCCTCGGTGAGCGACCAGAGGTCGACCGCGAACCCATGGTTCTGGGCGGTGATCTCAACCCGCCCGTTGCCGAGAAGGCGCACCGGATGGTTGCCCCCGTGGTGGCCGAACGGCAGCTTGTACGTCGTTGCACCGAGTGCAAGCCCGAGCACTTGGTGGCCGAGGCAGATGCCGAACACAGGGGTGTTGCCGAGGAGGCCGCGCACCGTCTCGATCGTCGTGACCAGCGGCTCCGGATCGCCGGGACCGTTGGAGAGGAACACCCCTGAAGGGTTCAACGCCAGCACGTCGACGGTCGGCGTCGTGGCGGGCACGACGTACACCTGCAGTCCCCGGCCCGCCAGCGACCTGAGGATGTCCCTCTTGATGCCGAGATCGATTGCGACTACCCGGCCGATCGGATCGCCAGTGGTGTCGATCCGGTACGGCTCGGCGGTCGTGACATCGTCGCAGAGGTTGCGGTTCGCCATCGACGGCGCCTCTCGTGCCGCCTGCGCGAGGTCGCCGATCGAAACGTCGGTGCCGATCGCCGCCGGCATGGCGCCACGGTCGCGGACATGTCGGGCCAGCCGCCTCGTGTCGATGTCGGTGAGGGAGACGACCCCACGGTTCTCCAGCCAGTCGCGAAACGAGCCGGTGGACCTCCAATTGGAGTCTCTGCGAGCCATCGACCGCGTCACCAGCCCTGTGCAGTAGGGGTGGAGCGCCTGGTCGTCCTCCGGGCTGACCCCGTAGTTGCCGATGTGCGGCGAAGTCATCGCGACGATCTGGCCGGCGTATGACGGATCGGTCACGATCTCCTGATAGCCGGTCATGGCGGTGTTGAACACGATCTCACCGGTGGCGATCCCGTCGGCGCCCACGGCGATGCCGGAAAAAACCGTGCCGTCGGCGAGCACGAGTGCGCCGGCGGTCATCGGAGAAGCTCGAACATGATGCCCATCCTTTCCGGCCTCACGGGACCGGACTTAAAGACTGGTTGCGGCGAGTATAGGGATCGCCATCATCGATTTCGTGCCACGGTTCCGACGGGTGTCATCGGAGGCCCTGCACCTGCGAGTTCGTCCTATGGGCCCTTGCCTCGATACGGGTTGCGCCCACGAGGTCGAACCGGCTGCTTGCGTTCCTGCCTGACGGCTGTGGGCCACACCTCGCGTCTACGAACCCTGATGGGTGTGTGCCCCCTGGGTGTCCGGGTTGATGCGCAGGCTGGTCGTGACGGAGATCGAGTCGCGGATCGAGCGCGCGACCGGGCACTTGTCGGCATGGAAGCCAAGCACTCGTTCTACCGTCTCTCGCTGTGTCTCCTGCACACCACTGAGGGTGTAGGTGACGTGGATGCGTCGTACGACGAGTACGCCACCGTCGTTCTCGACCTCACCGACCACGTCTGCGGTGAGTGTCCCGTTACTTGCGTTGATGCCACGCGCCTCCAGCGCGCCCCCGAAGGTCCCGGTCAGTCACCCGCCCGCGGCGGCGACCAGGTAGTCGATCGTGGTGGTCGCCGGCGGGTAGTCCTGCGGCGCCACTCCATAGTGGTGAGCGACCTCGGAGTGCACACCGAACGTGATCGGTTCTTCGCTGCCCGGCAGCCAGGCCCGCCGGATCGGGCCATGGAGTCTCTCGATGTGGCTCTTCGATCGGTAGACGACGTCGTCGCTCATTGTGATCACCTCTGGCGGCGAGCGTAGCGTGAAGCGGATCGTAGGTCACGTGCCGAGCTTGCGAGCCATCGTGGTGAGGGCAGCCGCGCGCCGGCACGTCCCTTGCGGTTGCTCGTGGCGCTCGCCGGGGATTGTTGCCGTCTTGCGTGCCAGCATGGTTCCGTGGCGAAGGGAACCAGAGCGATCGATGTCCTGCGGCGTGCCGGCGTCGAGTTCAGTGTTCACGAGTACCAGATCGGCGAGACGGACCTGTCCTACGGTGAGGCGGCCGCCGCGTCGCTCGGCGTCGACTCGGGGCGGGTGTTGAAGACGCTCGTCGCGATGGTCGACGGGAACCCGGTTGTCGGCGTCGTGCCCGTGTCTCGCCACCTCTCCATGAAGAGACTCGCGAGGGCGGTGGGTGGGAAAAAGGCGACGATGGCCGAGCCGTCCGACGCGCAGCGGCTCACCGGGTATGTGGTCGGTGGGATCAGTCCGTTCGGACAGCGCCGCCGTCTCCCCGTGTTCGTCGACGCCACCGCCGTCGGCTACGACACGATCTTCGTGAGTGCCGGGCGGCGGGGATTGCAGGTGGAGGTGACGCCGGCCGACCTGATGGTGTTGACTCGGGCCACCGAGGCGCCGATTGCCGAGTGATCCTCACCGACGACGCGAACTTCCCTTCCTCGTTCCCGTGACGCTCGAGCCGGATAGTCCCAACGAACCGTCACGAGAACGGCAAGGTGTGTTGATGAGAGGCCGTCAGTGGGCCTTGCCGGTGATGTAGTCGTCGATGCGGCGCTCGAGAACATCCAGAGGGATGCTGCCACCACCGAGCACGACATCGTGGAACTCGGCGATGTCGAAACCGTTGCCGAGAGCGTCGGCCGCCTTCTCGCGCAGGCGGAGTATCTCCTGCTGGCCGATCAAGTAGCCGGTCGCCTGTGCAGGAACGACCACATAACGCTCGACTTCGTGAGCCCAGGTGGGAACGTAACGGTTCATGTAGCCCTGGGCCTTCTGCCTCGTCCATCCCATCGAATGGATGCCCGTGTCGGTCACGAGGCGGACCGCTCGCAGCAGCTCCAGCTCGAGGCGACCGATATCTCCGTACGGGTCGTCCTCATACAGGCCCATCTCCGAGGCGAGCCTCTCCGCGTAGAGGGCCCAGCCCTCCGCGTAGGCGTTGTACTGGTAATAGCGGCGGAACGACGGCAGATCGAGTTCTTGGGCGAGGGCTATCTGCAGGTGGTGACCGGGCACGGTCTCATGGTATGTGATCGTCGGCATCGTGCAGGTGGGGATCCGACCGCCGGCCACGCCCGCATGAAAGACCCCTGGGCGGGTTCCGTCGACAGATGCCGGCATGTAGAAGCCGCCTGCGCCGACCTGCTCCGGGACGACGATGACCTCGGCCTTCGGAAGGAGATCGAAGTACTTCAGACTTCGGCGTTCGGCCTCGTCGATGAGTGACTCGAACGTCTCCAGGACTTGCCGACGACCGTCCGCGGTACTGCCGCTCAGGAAGCCGGCTTCCTCCGCCGCCCGCTTCCGCAACCGGCCGAGGCCGACGTCTTGGGGATAACCGAGATCGTCGAAGACGGCCCGCATCTCGGTACGGATGCGCTCCACCGCTTCGAGACCAATCTGATGGATGTCATCGGGGGTCAGGTCGGTGGAGGTCTGATCACGAAGCAGGTACGCGTAGTAGGCGTCGCCATCGGGAAGCCGCCACACACCCGCGTCGTTGGTGGTGAGCGGCTCGATCGAGTTGAGGTGATCGATGAGGGCGAGCCATGCGGGCACGAACGACTCGGTCACCGCCATGCGCGCCTCGGCCAGGAGCCGGTCGCGGTCGGTGGCGTCGAGCTCGTCTATCTGCTCGATCTTGTCTCGAAACACCGTGAACAGTGGAAGGGTGTCGGCGCGGATCGTGTCGAGGGTTGGTGAGCTGGAACCAAGATCGCCCCTCAGGGTTCGAAGGGTTCTGAGGAGGATGAAACGCGGCGGAACGACGCCCATGTCTCGGCGGATCTCGAGACCTTCGAGGAGCTGGTCGACCTGCGTGCGGATCTGCTTCAGCCGGGAGATGTAGTCCTCGGCGTCGCCTTTGGTCGCCATGGGCTGATCTTCGGTGAAGAGACGGAGCAGGTTGTCGTTGTAGCTGGTGAGGAAGTAGTGGATCGGGTTGTCGTGGTACATGAACTCGTGCCCACGCACCAACTCGTCCAAGTACCACTCGTACACGTCGTAGGAGGTTTGCTCCGCCGGCGACAGGGCATCGCGGTCACGAGCATGGAGCAGTTCCAGGATCGCCGATTCCAGATTCTGCGTCTGACGGAGATACGAGTCCGAGAGGTCATTGAGACGATCGTTGCCAAGTCCGTACCGATCTGCCACACGGAGGGAGGTGAGAAACTCCGGATCTCTGGAGATGAGCCGCCCGTAGGATGCCTCGAGGAACTCGGCGAAAGGCAGGTCGGCCAGACCTTCCACGAGGGCGTCGATCGAGGGGATGGTCGTTGACGTGGGCGCAGGGGCCGCTGTCGTCGTCGAGGTGGTGGCGGTCAGGGCAGTGGTCGGGGCAGTGGTCGGGGCAGTGGTCGTCGCGGCCGTCGTGTTGCCGACCGAGTCTGTGCGGACACATCCGGCTGCGAGGGCGGAGACGACTGCGACCGTGCATAGACGCAGGATGACGGACCGTCGAGACATGTGCGCTCCTGGGCGTGAGGTTTGAGACTAGACGTGGTCAATCGACAGCCGGCTCTTCTCGTGACGCTTGAACCGGATGGTTCCGCCGAAACGTCACGAGAACTCAGAGAGGTGAAGAAAGTCCTCGACGTCGAGCCTTGCCAAAGCCAGGTGGAACAGCGTCGGCACGGACCGCAGTCCCTCGCCGGTGGGGATGAACTGGGGGTCGCTCATCTCCATGATCCGACCGCGGGTCTCCAGGCGACAACCGCCTGCGGCGATGACGTTCTTCACCCAGTCGGTGTCGCGTCCGTAGGTGAGGGGGATGATGAACCCGTCGCCGTGGGGGATCACGTTGACCGGCGTCGTGTATTGGCGTGCCGATCTCCGGCCGACGTGGTGCACGACACCGAGGAGAGGTACCACTTTGGCGATTGGCCCGACCACCTTGTTCGTGAAACGGCGGTTGAACTTCGCAAGGGATTTCGAGAGCGGCATGGCGCCGATCCTACCGCTGAGGCTCGAAAGACGAGGGTGGGGGCTCAAGGTCCGTTGCCTCAAGGCCGAAACATCATGATCGACAAAGGGGCAAGGTGACACCATCCTGGCAGGAGCTCGTTCGAGCCCGCATGCAAAAGGAAATCGCCGACTGGCGAGAGGAAGGTCGGCATGCCGACCAGCCCGACCTCCCGCTCGTACTGCTGGGCGTCGACGGAGTGATCACCGATCTCTCGGCGCGTAGGTCTGAGCAAGATCCGGACGTCGAGCAGCCAGTTCCGCTGATTCCGGAGTACATGTCCGGTCTGGTCGGGCATATTGTCGATATCGCCGAGGTCTGGTGGTGCAGCACCGACGATCAAGACTCGCTCGACGATCTTTGCGGTGTCCTCGGAATCCGAACGTTGCCCGTCGTGGCGCTGGCGAGCGACGAGATGTCGGATGCGAGTGTGCGCCGCCTTCTCTGGAACGCCGATGCCGGCGGGCGTGCCACGTATTTCATCGATGACTTCTCCGGTGTGGTGCCGGCGCGTCTCCCCGATGGCACGGTCGTGATCGACACAGCGGTCGACATGGTGCTGCGGCCCGAACGGGTCCCTTCGGAACTGCGCCCCGGATAGGGCTGCGGACCAAAGTTCCGACGCAGCCGATTCATGTTCCGAACCCAGGGCTCGTAGATACGCTCAGCGCACCTACGAGCCCTGGGTTCAGTGAGATGCCCTCGGCTGGAGAGGCGGCGGAGTTGGAACTCATAGAGATGGGTCCGGTCTCGACTACGACGTCACAGCTCCCGAGTGTTGAGTTCGAGAGCGAGTGAGCGGACGCTGCGGATTCGGTCGATTGTCTCCTCATCGGGCGTCACCGCGGGCAGGGCAATCCCCTTCCGCGTGTGCCATCGCCTCGCGACGGAATCGGATGGTTCCCCGGTGAGTATCGATGTCGCCTGCACCGCGGCACCGAGGGCTACCGGCTCCTGCGCATCCGGCACCTGGACGGATCGGCCGCTCAGAGATCGTACGACGCTGCGCCACGCGGTCCCCTTTGCGCCACCGCCGATGACGACGAGCGGCGCATCGGCGCCGACCCCCGAGGATCGATCGTCGATCTGGCGGAGCGCGTCGAGCAACGAGGAGACGACACCCTGATAGGCGGCCAGCAGAATCTCCGACGGGTTGGTGGTATGACGAAGACCAAAGATCGACCCGGCCGCGTTGGGCAGGTTCGGGGTCCGCTCTCCATCGAAGAACGGGAGGACGACGACGTCCGTGCGCGATGCGACGGTTTCGCGATCGAGCCCCAGCCAGCCGGCGATCCGGTCGATCACCACGGTGCAGTTCAGCGTCGCGGCGAGGGGCAGGAATCGTCCCGTCGCGTCCGCGAATCCGGCGACGATGCCCGAAGGGTCCACCGTTCGGGATTCCGATATGAGAAAGACCGTTCCCGAAGTGCCGAGACTGATGACCGGCACACCTGATTCCAGACCCAAGGCCATCGCGGCTGCCGCGTTGTCGCCTGCACCCGGACCGACGGGTATGCCGGCGCGCAGGCCGAGGCGTTCTGCGGCGACACGCGTGACTTCACCGGCCCGGTCGTGCGGTCCGAGGACCGTCGGCAGCATGTCCGGGGCGAGTTGCAGGGCCGGCATGCTCAGGACTTCATGCGAGTACGTCCCGGTCTTCGTCGACCACCAGGCGGTCCCCGAAGCGTCGCTCCGATCGGTCACGCCCCTCCCGGTCAGCCGTTCGGTCAGGAAGTCGTGGGGGAGTCGGATGGCTCGCGTGGCTGCTGCGACGTCCGGCTCTACTCGGCGAAGCCACGCCCATTTCGTTGCGGTGAAGGAAGCGACCGGCACGACCCCGACATGCTCGGCCCACCAACGGGCACCGCCGGCACGTTCGATGAGGGCACAGGCGTCAGGAGCAGACTGGGTGTCGTTCCAGAGCTTCGCAGGTCGTAGCGCGTTGCCGTTGCGGTCGAGGACCACCAATCCGTGTTGTTGGCCCGCCACCGAGATCGCCGCGACCTGGGAAGCCCGACCCGTCTGAGCGAGCGCATCCTCGAGGGCGGTCCACCAGATCTCCGGATCGGTCTCCCGCGCCCCATCGGTTCCCACAACGGTGTGCTCCGAGCGCCCGACCGCTGCAACGTGTCCTGTCTCGCCGTCGACGAGCAGTGCCTTCGTGGACTGGGTCGAGCAGTCGATTCCGGCGACCAACGGCATGGGGATGCTCCTTTCGAACGAATCGTAGACGTGTGACCTTCGACCGGTCTTGCCCATGCCTGGCCGACACGCGGGATGAGCGAACAAGAGCGTAGGCTGACACTTGCCCGCATCGAGAAGGAAGAAGTGGATGAATAGCTACACCCCCCGCCCCGAGCACAAGTTCACCTTTGGTCTGTGGACCGTAGGCAATACCGGCCGGGATCCGTTCGGCGAGGCGACCAGACCCCCACTCGATCCGGTCGACTCGGTTCACCGCCTGGCGGATCTGGGCGCGTACGGTGTGAGCCTCCACGACAACGATCTCGTTCCTCTCGGTGCCACGTCTGCGGAGCGAAAAGCCGCGGTCGCGCGATTCCGGAAGGCGCTCGACGAGACCGGCATGAAAGTCACGATGTCGACGACGAACCTCTTTGGCCATCCGGCCTTCAAAGATGGCGCCTTCACTTCCAACGATCGAGGCGTTCGACGGTTTGCGATCGCCAAAACCATGCGGGCCATCGACCTTGGTGCGGAGCTCGGCGCCGGGGTTCACGTGTTCTGGGGTGGCCGTGAAGGAGCGGAGTCGATGGCGGCCAAGCCTGCCGAAACGGCACTCGACCGTTACCGGGAGGCCATGAACTTCCTCGCCGGCTATGTGATCGACAACGGCTACCCGACTCGCTTCGCGATCGAACCGAAGCCCAACGAGCCGCGCGGTGACATGTTCCTGCCGACCGTCGGGCACGCGCTCGCCTTCATCGAGATGCTCGACCATCCCGAGATGGTCGGAGTCAACCCGGAAGTGGCCCACGAGACGATGTCCGGTTTGAGCTTCTACCACGCGGTCGCGCAGGCCATCTGGGCGGGCAAGCTGTTCCACATCGATCTCAACGCGCAGAAGATCGGTCGGTTTGATCAGGACCTCCGCTTCGGATCCGAAGGCATCAAGGACACGTTCTTCCTCGTCAAGCTGCTCGAAGAATCGGGCTACGACGGCCCGAAGCACTTCGACGCGCACGCGTATCGTGTGGAGGACACGGACGGAGTCTGGGAGTTCGCCGCCGGCTGTATGAGGACCTACCTGATGCTCGCCGAGAAGGCCGGCCGCTTCGCCGAGGATCCGGAGATTCAGGCTGCGCTTGCAGCCGCGGGCGTGCCGGAACTCGCCGAGGAGACGATTGGCGGATACTCACGAGCATCCGCCGACGCGCTGCTCGCCGAAGCGTTCGACGCCGATGCGCTCGCCCGGCGGGGGTACCACAACGAGCGGCTCGACCAGCTCGTCATCGAGCTCATCATGGGGTTGCGCTGAGAGCTGATTCCCCCGGAGGGCTAGGATCAGCGGGTTGGAATCCGGTCACGTGTTCGCAAGATCTGGACGAACCGGAACCAAGGTTCGAGACGGACGGGCATTGTTCCCCGTCAAGACAGGAAGGAAACAATATGGGACGACTCAAAGGGAAGCGATGGATACTCATCGTTGCCGTTCTTGCAATGGTTGCTGCCGCGTGCGGCAGCGGCTCAACTAGCACAACGACAGCGGCCACCACGGCTACGACCACGGCCACAACGGCGGCCGCGGTCCAAGAGGGCAGCATTTGGGTGCTGCTCCCCGACAGCGCGTCATCCTCTCGTTGGGAGACGGACGACCGCCGCTACTTCGAGGCAGCGTTCAAAGCCGCGGGTGTCGACTACAAGATCGTCAACGCCGAAGGTGACCCGAGCCAGCAGCAGCAGCAGGCCGAGCAGGCCATCGCTGCCGGTGCCAAGGTGATCCTGCTGGTGAATCTCGACTCGGGATCGGGTGCAGCGATCATCGCCGAGGCTCGTGCCGCCGGCGTGTCGATGATCGACTACGACCGGCTGACCATCGAAGGTCCGGGCGCCGATGTGTACGTCAGCTTCGACAATGTCAAGGTCGGTGCGACGATGGCGGAGATTCTCGAACCTGCCATCGATGCTCTCGGTCTGGCGAAGCCGCGTATCGTCATGCTCAACGGTGCGCCGACCGACAACAACGCGACGCTGTTCCGTCAGGGCTACTACGAGACGGCCGTGAAACCGCGTGTCGATGCAGGCGACTGGGTGCTCGTCGCTGATCAAGCAGTGCCGAACTGGGACAACCAGGAAGCGCTGACCATCTTCGAGCAGATCCTCGTCGCGGCCAACAACGGAGTCGACGCGGTCTTTGCCGCTAACGACGGTCTGGCCAACTCGGTGATCACGGCTCTGAAGTCCGCAGGGATCGGCCCGATGCCGGTCAGTGGCCAGGACGCCACGGCCGCCGGTCTTCAGAACATCCTCTCCGGATGGCAGACGATGACGGTGTACAAGCCGATCAAGGCCGAGGCCGAAGCCGCCGCAGGCGCGGCCATTGCGCTGCTGAAAGGCCAGCCGCTGGACGGCGTCGAAGGCGATTTTGCTATGACGACGATCAACAACGGCACGAACGACCTTCCGTTCATGGCACTGACACCGGTTGGCGTCACCAAGGACAACATCAAAGAGACGGTCATCGCAGACGGCTTCCGTACCTGGGACGAGATCTGCGTTGGTGAGTTCGAGCAGTACTGCCCGGCAGACCGCTAAACAAATCGACGAGACACGATGATGAGGCCTCGGCGGTGGGTGGACTACTACGCTCCCCGTCCGAGGCCTCATCGCGAAAGGAGCCGCTCGAACTCATGGCCGAGACACCCCTCTTGGAGTGCAGAGGAGTCTCCAAGCGCTTCGGTGCCGTTCAGGCACTGTACAAGGTCGACTTCGAGGTCCGTGCCGGTGAGGTCATGGCTCTCGTGGGCGACAACGGCGCCGGAAAGTCGACCCTGATCAAGGGCATCGCCGGGATCTTCCCTTTCGACGAGGGCGAGGTCCGTTTCGAAGGTGAGAAGGTCAACATCACGGGTCCGAGAGACGCGGCTGCCCTTGGGATCGAAGTCGTGTATCAGGATCTCGCCTTGGCCGACAACCTCGACATCGTCGCCAACATGTTCCTCGGCAGAGAGCGGGTTCATAGCGGGCTCATACTCGACGAAGCCAGCATGGAGCACACCGCAGAGGAGACGCTCGACAGCCTCTCGGTCACTTCCGTTCGCTCGGTACGCCAGGCCGTTGCCGGGCTGTCCGGTGGCCAGCGGCAGGCGGTGGCAGTCGCCAAGGCGGTGATGTGGAACTCCAAGGCCGTGATCCTCGACGAGCCGACGGCCGCGCTCGGGGTCGCCCAGACCAGACAGGTCCTCGACCTGGTGCGCACGCTCGCCGATCGTGGCCTCGCCGTTGTGCTCATCTCGCACAACCTTCTCGATGTGTTTGAAGCTGCCGATCGAATCACTGTGCTTCGTCTCGGCCAACAAGTCGGGGTATATGAACGATCCGAAACGACGCAGGAAGAGATCGTCTTGGCGATCACCACCGGATCTGTGAACCACGCGCCCGAGATGGAGGCCTCATGAATGCCGGCGAATCTGCCGACAAGGCTGCTGCCGGTGCGGCCACGGAGGCGGCTCCAACGACTTTCGCCCGATACGTGGGGTTGTGGTGGGCCAACGTGCGCAGTGGCCAGTTGGGATCCCTGCCGATCATCGTAGGTCTTGGCATCATCGTCGGCATCTTCGGGAGTCTCGACAGCACGTTCTTCGCTGCACGCAACTTCACCAATCTTCTCCTCCAGATGGCGGGGATCGCGACGATCGCCATTGGCGCGGTGTTCATCCTGCTCCTCGCCGAGATCGACCTCGCGGTCGCCTATGTGAGCGCCGTCGGCGGTGTGGTGATGACGATGCTGCTCCGGCCCGGCAATCCGGGCTGGCCGTGGTGGCTCGCCATCGGTGTGGCACTCGCTGCGACGACGCTCATCGGCATGATTCACGCGCTGATCGTGACGAAAGCCGGCGTGCCGTCATTCGTCGTGACGCTGGCCGGGTACCTCACATGGTTCGGTGTCGTTCTCATACTGACCACCACGTATTCCACGGCGGGCACGATCCTCATCGAGGATCCGGTTGCTGTCGGCATTGCCGGTAGTTTCCTCAGCAACACGTGGGGATGGATCCTCGCGGGAGTCGCGGTCGTCGGGTACTCGTACCTCGAGCTCTCCAAAGCGAGGACACGGGGTCGTCGCGGTCTTCGTCGCAAGCCGCTGGCGATGATCGCGCTTCAGGTCGGCGTGATCGCGGTCGGCAGTCTTGGCGCCGTGTACTACGCAAACAAGGATCGCGGCGTGCCGATGGCGACGCTCATCCTGTTGATCGCCCTGGTGTTCTGGACGTTCGTCACGAACCGCACCCGCTTCGGACGTCACATCTACGCCGTCGGCGGCAACGCAGAGGCAGCTCGACGGGCCGGCATCAACGTCGACAGAGTTCGGATTGCGGTCTTCATGATCGGTGGGCTCATGGCCGGCATGGGCGGCATCATCCTCGCATCCCGACTTCGTTCCGTGGCTACGAATACGGGCGGTGGGAGCCTGCTGCTCAACGTGATCGCCGCAGCCGTCATCGGTGGTACGAGCCTGTTTGGCGGGAAGGGACGGGTCGTCGACGCTTTCCTGGGCGCGGCGGTGATCGTGTCGGTGAACAACGGGATGAACCTGCTCGGGCTCGCTGCCGGAACGAAGTTCGTGATCACCGGCCTCGTGCTCCTCGCTGCCGTGCTCGTGGACGCACTGTCCAAGAAGGGTCGTGCTTCTCGCGGTTTCGCGTGATAATCCGGACAACGGGCCGGCGCCGACGTTTCCGAGAGTGGAGTGCCGCTCGTGGACCGAGCGTGGACAGCAGCTGTAACAGAAGAGACCGGGTCGGACACGACAACATGGAGGCGCCATGAGCGATATCACCGGTATGGTCGTTGCGATCACGGGAGCGACGTCGGGCGTGGGCGCCGCAACGGCGAGAGCCCTGGCCGCCGAAGGCGCACGTGTCGTGATCGGGGCCAGACGCCGCGAACGGCTCGACGCCCTCGTCACCGAACTCGGGGAGGCGAACGCGGTCGCCGTCGAGATGGACGTGCGTGATCCCGGGGCCTCTCGCCGACTCGTCGACGCGGCTCTGGAGGGATTCGGGCGTCTGGACGCCCTGGTCGCGAGTGCCGGAATCGGAGCGTACGGCGGGATCATGGATCTCACCGACGAGAAACTCCAAGAGATGATGGACACGAACATCGCAGGGACCGTGTGGCCGATTCGCGCAGCGGTCCCGGCGCTCGTCGAGGCCGGCGGCGGCGATATCGTCATCGTCTCCTCTGTCGCAGGTCTGCGTGGCGCCGGCGACGAAGCCGTGTATGCCGCAACGAAGTTCGCCCAGGTGGGTCTCGCCGGAGGCCTCGACAGGGAGCTGCGCGCAGAGGGCATCAGGGTGAGCACCATCTGCCCTGGAGGGATTGCCACCGAGTTCGCGATGGGCGCCGGACGCACCCCGGACATGCCTGGCCTGGCCGAGATGTTGCGTGCCGAGGATGTCGCAGATGCCATCGTGACGGTGCTGCGACAGCCCAAGACCATGCGGACACTTCTGTGGTCGATGCGCAGTATCCACGAGGACGACTGATTCGGGATATGGAGATAGGCTCGAAAGCATGACCACCCTTCAGATCACGTTGCTCGGATCCAGGTTCATGGGCGCGATCCACTCGAACGCGTGGCTTCAAGCGCCACGGTTCTTCGATCTTCGCCTCGTACCCGTTCTCCAGACCGTCGCCGCCCGAGACGCGGAATATCTCGAGGTGTTCGCGCGTCGCTGGGGCTGGCAGCAGTGGACGATCGACTGGCAGATGGCTGTCGAGGATGCCGGCGTCGATCTCGTCGATGTCGCGACACCGAATCGTCTCCACGGAGAGCAGGCCATCGCTGCGTTGGAGGCCGGAAAGCATGTCGCGTGCGAGAAGCCGCTCGCCGGCACACTCGACGACGCGAGAGCGATGGTGGCCGCAGCGAGGAAAGCTCCGGGGAAGACGTTCGTCTGGTACAACTACCGCCGGGTCCCGGCGGTCGCACTCGCCCGGCAGATCGTCGCCGAAGGCCGCCTCGGTCGGATCTACCACGTGCGTGCCGCATATCTGCAGAGTTGGGGCGGACCCGATACGCCACTGCTGTGGCGCTTCCAGAGCAAGGAGGCGGGCTCAGGCGCTCACGGGGACTTGAACGCGCACATCATCGACATGGCCCGGTTCATAACCGGCGACGAGATCATGGAGGTGAGCGGCTCGATCGAAGAGCGGTTCATCAAGCGGCGCACTCGTCTCGACGATCCCGAGAAGCTCGGGCGGAGCACCGTCGACGACGCCGTCCTCTTTCTCGCCCGGTTTCGGGGCGGCGCCGTAGGTTCGTTTGAGGCCACACGTCTCGCGACCGGTTTCAAGAACTCGAACAGGATCGAGATCCACGGCGAGAACGGCGCTTTGCGCTTCGATTTCGAGCGGATGAACGAACTCCAGTTCTTCGATGCGACCGAACCTGCTCGTCTCCAGGGCTGGCGCACGATCCTCGCCACCCACGCCGACCATCCGTACGCCGCGAACTTCTGGCCGGACGGACACTTGCTCGGCTATGAGCATACGTTCGTCAACGAGGCAGCCGATATCGTGCAGGTCCTTTCCGGTGCGGAGCCTGCGGTCCCGCTGCCGGACTTCGCAGACGCCTACGTGACCCAGCGCGTCATGGAGGCCGCCATCCAGTCGGCCCGGCACCGTACGGCGGTGAAGCTATCCGAAGTGCCGTGATCCGTTCTCGTGGCGTTCGAGGAGAATAGTCGTGCTCAGGCGTCCCAAGAACGGGGGTTCGTGTGTCAGCCGACCGTCGCCTTGATCTCGTCGATGCGCTCCGCGTAGAAGTAGCTGCAGCCCGACTTCACGAAGTCGGCTTCGAGACCCAACTCGGTGATCGCCTTCTTGACCTGCGCAGGCTTCAGATCGAGTTCCTTGGCGATTGCACCTGCCGACAGTCCTTCACGTCCGTTTACGTCTTTGGCCATTCACCCTCCTTCGGTGCCGCCGCGATTGTACGACGATCACATGCCGGGCCGACTGTGCAGTGAGAGGTTCTTCCTCCGCGACGACCGGGTCGGCGGTAGATTGTGAGACGGAGGACTGAGTGGTCTGTTCGTCGTGCGGGGGCGAAAACCGTGCGGGTGCGAAGTTCTGCTCTGAGTGTGGCACCCCGCTCGCTCTGGCGTATCCCTCGTGCGGATTGTCGGTCGCCGCCGGGACCGACGGATTCTGCTCCGAATGCGGCCACGCGCCGCACACAGCCCCATCGCAACCGGCAGCGGCCACCTCAACAGACCAGGAGCGCCGGTTCGTTTCGGTGCCGTTCATCGACCTGGTCGAGTTCATACCGCTCACCATGGACCGGGACTCCGAAGAAGTCCGGTCGATGCCCACGCTCCATTTCGACTGGGCCCGCCAGATTGCTGGGCCTCGAGCATCCGCTCGGCAGGCGGCACGCCGGCGAAGCGCATGACGCCTACGCGACCGGCGGCGTCTCAACGTATCTGGAGACCTTCTCGGGCTGCTTGCCGCCGCCGCAGCAGGAAGAAGCCGATACCGTCTGAGCGATCTGCCGGCATGGGACGATGGCGAATGGGACCCGCGCATCGACACTCTCCAACGCGCAGGTGTGACATTCAGAGTTCACGAGTACCAACCCCATGACAGCGACCTGCCCTACGGGGAGGCTGCGGCAGCGGCGCTGGGCGTCGACCTGGAGAGAGTGTTCAAGACACTCGTGGCGGTGGTCGATGAGAATCCGGTGGTCGCCATCCTGCCGGTGCCGGCGCCGACTTCGCCATCGGGTACGGTTACAAGTACTTCGGCGGAGGACCCGGCGCGCCCGCGACCGTTCGGTCGCCTTCGTCGAGCAGCAGTGTTGGGAAGCCACTCACACCCAATTGGTAAGCCTCCTCGAAGTCGGTCCAGGTGCGCTCGCGCATCTCCGATGACGTCAGCGCCGCCATGAATCGGTCCGGATCCACATCGAAGCCGCCGAGCAGGTCCAGGTAGGCGTCCGGGTCGGTGACGTCGACCCCGTCGACGTAGAGGGCGTGCTGCACGGCGACGAAGAACCTCAGGGTTTCCTTCGGGTTGAGTTCTCGCATGGTGACCACGGCCGTGTCGGCGGTCTCCGTGTCGTAGACCCAGCCCTCACGCTCCAGGACCGTGCGATCGAATTGCTGTCCGGTTCGCGCCTCCACCTGCTCCCAATGGTGGGCGAGGTAGCTGCGCATCCGACCGTCGAGCGCTTGCGCCGCGTCGCCGGGACGGAGTCCACCTGCGATCAGCCGGATCGGGATCGCGAAGGTCCGCTGCAGCTCGTCGAGCACAGGGGCGAACCCCCAGCACCACGAGCACATCGGGTCGCCGACGTAGATGAATTCGAGTTCGGACACGTGTGCCTTCTTGCCGGATCGAGACATCCTATGGCATGTCCTGGGCAAGGCAGATCGCGAAAACTTTCCGCTGAATGTCGAGCCGCGGACTGGCATCGTCTACCCGAGAGGGGATTCCTTTCCGTCGGCGAGTAGATGGGGCGTTGTCGGTCTTCGAGCGCTCGCCCTCGAGGTCGAAAAGGAGGTGAGCAGCGATGCTTTTCGCATGGACCGGCACGTGGAGGACCGATCTTTCCGACGAAGCCATCCGTGGAGCCCTGGCACGTCGGGCTACCTGGCAGTATCCGGACGGCGTCAACGTCATCGGTGAATGGTGGCGTCCCGGCGTCGCGGATCCTGCGATCGTCAGCGTCTTCGAAACGGACAGCTACGCGCCGATCTTGGAGATGTCGCTCGTCTGGGGAGACGTGCTCCGTATCCACTGCACCCCGGCGGTTACCGCCGAGGATGGGCTCGTGATGGGAGCGCAGATCCTGCAGAAGATGCAGGGCTGAACCATTCGGGAGGCGCTCCGGCGCCTCCCAGCCTGTAGGGTTGCTCGCCCATGGGTGAGCTCCGTATCCGCCAGGCAGTTCGCGGTCTCGTCATCGACGAAGACGATCGGGTGCTGCTCGTTCACTTCGAGTTCCCCTACCGATCCCTGTGGCACTCCCCGGGTGGCGGCATCGAACCGGGGGAGAGTCACCACGAGGCCCTGGGCCGCGAACTCGCCGAGGAGGCCGGTCTCGTCGGCGCCGAGATCGGCCCGCACATCTGGACTCGGCGGCATATCTTCCCGTTCCTCGACGGCAGTCACGACGGCCAGGAGGAGGCCTGCTATCTGGTCCGGACCCGGGCGTTCGAACCGGCACCGCAGATGACGTGGGAGGAGTTGCGTGCCGAGTTCGTCGACGACGTCCGCTGGTGGACCCTCTCCGAGATGGCCGCGTCCAGCGAGATGTTCGCCCCGAACGACCTGCCGCGCCTCGTCGCCGAGATCATCACCAACGGTCCGTCGGTCGCCCCGCTGACCGTGGGTATCTAGGACTCACGGGCCATGAGTCGGGGTTTCACTTTGGCGGTCTGGTGATCTGGTGGCGCGAAAGGGCACTCTGTAGCATCGCCAGGCAGGAAGCGACGGCGAACCCTGTTGTGGGCGGTGTTCTACGCGATCGGTGCGCCAGGGTTGATCCTCGCCGTCTGGTTCCAAGGGCGACTATCGGCTTCGGTCGACGTGCATCTCTACGGCCTCGTCGCGACCGGTACGCTCGGCCTGCTGACCATGGCCTTGGCCTGGTGGTTCCTCCGTCGTGATGGCATCGTCCTTCGCAGCTCGCCCGTGGCGAGATGGCTGTGGTGGGCGATCCTGGCGGTCGCCGGATGGGTGCCCCTCGTCGCTGTCTTCGGCCTCGTTGCCGGCCGGCCCGTCTCCTTGACGTTCATACGCGACGGCTGGGTGCTTCCGATCCAGTGGCTGTTCGTCGCCCCCGCCGAGGAGCCCTTCTACCGCGGCTACCTGCTGCACCGGCTGTCCGGACCCGACGGCCGGGCGAACGGGAGGGGCTTGGTGTTGTCGTCGATCGTGTTCGGGTTCTCGCACTATGTGCAGCGAGTCATCATCCAGGGGATAGACCCGGTCGGGGCGATGGGCAATGTCCTCGCTGTGATCGCGATCGGCCTCGCGCTTGGATGGATCTACGTGCAATCGTCGTCGATTCCGCTCGTCGCATTCGTGCACGGATGGAGCAACGCGCCGGCGATCGGACCCACGAGTGACGTTTTGGGTGGTCTCTGGATGCTCGGATGGGTGGTGGGCGTCTCGATGTGGAGGATCGTGCGACAAGGACGACGGTACCATGGTGGCGACCGGCACCCGGACCCGCGGATGGCGGGTGAAGCGTCCGCCGTGCCGGACGCTTCCGGACGGCGATCGGGAGTCTTTCCTGGCAGAGCCCAGGGTTCAGGTCGTGGCGAGCGCGTGAAGAAGGAACCCGTTGATGTCGGCCATCTCGTCGATCAGTTTGTCCGTCGGCTTGCCGAGACCGTGCCCCGACCGGGCGTCGATCCGCAGCAGCAACGGCTGCTTCGAGGACCCCCGACGCGTGCTGCAGGGCGGCGGCGCAATGTAGAGCGCAACCTGCCGTCGCTTCTCCCCGAACCCAGGGCTCGTAGATGCGCTCAGCGCACCCCTGAGCCCAGGGTTCAGGAGTACTAGCGGGTTCGGATGTCTTTCGGGAGGTGCTCCCTGTCGTTGAAGGTGCGGAGTGAGAAGACGTGCCCGCCGGCGAGATGAATCGCCCGCAGGCGCGCGATCGAGGCGTGGTAGAGGATGAATCGTTCCCACTCCCAGGGTGTCGGGTCTGCGCCGAGGAGGAATCCGAGCACGACGGCGTTCGTGCCGCCGTGTGCCACGATCACCACCCTTCCGGGCTCACCGGAGAAACGCCAGAGGTGCCGGTGCGCCGGATCTGGTCGGATCCCCCGCTCGTCGAGAATCCGGAGCATTGCGCTCGTGACCCGCTCGTGGAAGTCGCGGAAACTCTCACCACCTTCGATACCGTTCCACCACTCCTCGGGGGAGCGGTCACGTCCCTCGGCGAAGATACGTTGCACGGTCGCCTCGAGCATTCCCGTCCAGTCCGGCATACGGATCTCGACCAGGTCGGGGACCGTCACCGGTTCGACGCCGGTCAACGCAGCGAGGGGCTTTGCGGTCTCCTGGGATCGGAGGGCCGGTGACACGAGGATCTCGCGGACCGGTCGTTTCTCGGCTGCGAGCCGTTCTGCGGTGAGCAGTGCTTGGCGGTTGCCACGCTCCGTGAGGTGGGGATCGATTTGGGACACGCCGTCGACAGCCCATCTGGGCTCGCCGTGTCGCACGAAGACCAATTCCATCGGTGGGAGGTTAGGTCGGAGTTGGCGTTTCGCCGTGCCAAAACCCGGCTCCAGGCTGCTGCTGCTGCGAACCCTGGGCTCAGGGGTGCGCTGAGCGCATCTACGAGCCCTGGGTTCAGGGGTTTTCTCAGCCGATCAGGTAGGTGCCCGTCCCGACGGCGATCAGGTCACCGGAGTCGTTACGCAACTCCATTCGGGTGACGGCCACTTTGTTCCCCGCTCTGAGCGTGTAGGCCGTAGCCTCGAAGCTCGCGCCTACTCCTGGCCGCAGGTAGTCGACACGCAGGTCGATCGTGCCGAGATGGGCGAAGCGCTCGGCCATGGTCGACGTATGGTTGCCGACCGCTGCGGCGATCGCGGACATCCCGCCGGCAACGTCGAGGGTGGCCGAGATGACTCCGCCGTGGAGGCTACCGCGGGCGAAATTGCCCACGAGATCGTCTCGCATCTCGAAGGAGAGCGTCGTTCGATTCGCGTCCAGGTCACCGAGCTGCAGTCCGAGCACCCGGTTGAACGGGATCTGGGCTTCGACAGCCCTCGTCAGACTGGCGAGATCATTGGAATCGTTCATGCGTGCGATTGTATGCACTGACGGAGCCTTTTCAGTCCGGGGGGAGAGAACCCGCTCGGCGCCGTCGGAGTTGGACACGGTTTTCTTGCAGGAGCGTCGCGTGGCTCTCAGGGTCCGAAGGCATCGCCATCGGTTCCGGGTGGGTTCAGCCGACCCGTCGACGCGCCCGAAGCGCCCAGAACAGTGCAGCGCTACCGACCGCTCCGGCGAGCGCCGCACCCGACACGACGGGGGTGGGGCGGGGCAGGGATGCCAGACGCGTGCGGATCGTCACCGGCCGCTCGAAGTGCAGGATCTCCCAGTCCCGCTCTTCTGCGACCTTGGCGAGTTCCTTGTCCGGGTTGACCGCCACGGGGTGGCCGACGGCTTCGAGCATCGGGATGTCGGTGTGTGAATCCGAGTAGGCGAAGGACTCGGGGAGTGAGATGCCTTCGCGTCGGGCGAACTCCTCGATGGCCTCCGCCTTGCCTTGCCCGTAGGCGTAGAAGTCGATCTCGCCCGTGTAGCGGCCATGGTCATCGACCGCGGCCCTTGTCGCGATGACCCGATCGACACGGAGATGCGACGCAAGCGGATCCACGATCTCCTCTGCACTCGATGAGACGATCACGACGAGTCTGCCGGCCTGGAGGTGCTCGTCGATGATTGCGAGCGCTTCGGCGAACACGAGTGGCGCCACGACTTCGTCGACCGTCTCTCTGGCGATTCTTCGTAGCTGCTGTTGATCCCACCCCTTGATGATCGCCATCATCTCTCCCCGGGCCCGCTCCATCTGGTCGTGGTCCGCTCCGAACATGCGGTAGGAGATCTGCGCCAGTCCGGCCTTGAGGAGGGCGCGACGATTCAACAGCCCTGCCTTGTAGAGGGGGCGGCCGAAGGCGAGTGTCGACGACTTGGCGATGATCGTCTTGTCGAGGTCGAAGAAGGCGGCAGCAGTCACGGGCTGATTCTACGCGTCGACGGGGAATCGTCTGTGGTTGGCACGGCGGGCTCCCGGTCCGGAATCCACCATTCATGCCACATTTGCGACCACGTGACAAGGGGTTGCCCATGCCCATGTCGGCGCATACGTTGCCCAACGAGAGCAAGGAGTGGTGTGCCGGTTCTGTGTGTCCGAACAGAACGAGATGGCCTGCTGTCGGCGATTGCGCCGATCGGCCTCGCCGCGGCGGTCGAGACCGCGCTCGTCGTCGACCTCGATCCGGAAGGTCCCGACTATCGGGGTGAGACATCGCTTGCCCGTCTCGTTGCAGACGGTCCGACGCGCCGTGATCTGCATCCGTCGAGGGGAGGCGTCGCCGTTCTACGCAACGGCGGGATCGCCTATGAGGAGGCGGAGCAGGTCTTGGACGCACTGAGCGAAGGCTGGCCGCACCTCGTGCTGCGGCTTCCCACAGGAGGCCTGTCCGTTCGATACGCGCCGATCGTTCCGATAGTTCCGCTGCTGCCCGGGGCGCTCGCCGTCGCGCAGAAGAGCCCCGCCGTGTTCCAGCAGGCCGGCTTTCGGCTGCGGCCCCCCGCACCGGGGCCTGTGCTTCCCAGGCCGTCGCGGCGTACGGTCGGCGGGTTGCTGCGAGGCCAGATCGATTCGCACAGCCGATGGGTTCGCGCCTGGCGCGGCGTCTGGGAGCTGCCATGGATGTGAGACAGCGGATCATGGGCCGTCTGCTCGCCTCCGACGTTCCGCTGGAGCGCACGGCCGTGACCAAGGCCGCCACGGCGATGCTCAAGGACGAGGCGCCGCTCGCTTCGCCGGGGACTGTCCTTCAGATCGCCGATGCGCTCGTCGGACTGGGCCCACTCGAGGCGCTCCTGCGGGATCCTGCGGTCTCCGACGTCCTCGTGAACGGTCCCCAGGACATCTGGGTCGAACGCTCCGGCGGGCTGTCGCGCGCCGACGTCGTGTTCGCCGACGATGCCGAAATCGTCGCCGCCGTCGAACGCGTGATCGGTCCGCTCGGGCTGCGAATCGACCGGGCATCTCCGATGGTCGATGCACGTCTTCCCGACGGCAGCCGTCTCCACGCGGTCGTTCCACCTGCTGCGGTCGATGGCCCGATCCTCGCCGTTCGACGGTTCACCGCAGCCGTCCCCGACCTCGACGCGCTCATCTCCGCCGGATCCATCCGCAGGGAAGCCTCCGAGCTGCTTCAGGCCGCGGTCGGAAATCGAGAGTCGATCGTCATCTCGGGTGGCACCGGCACCGGCAAGACCACGCTGCTGAACATCCTGTCGACCGAGATCGCGGGATCCGAGCGGATCGTGACGGTGGAAGACGCCGCGGAATTGCGGCTGACCGGCCATGTCGTCCGTCTCGAGGCGAGGCCCGCGAACGCAGAGGGAGCAGGGGAGGTGCCACTCCGGGAGCTCGTTCGCTCCGCTCTGCGTCTCAGACCCGATCGGATCATCCTCGGTGAGGTGAGAGGGCCCGAGGCGCTCGACATGATCACCGCCATGAACACCGGGCATCGCGGCTCGATGTCGACGGTGCATGCCAACAGTCCCGAAGAGGCGATGTGGCGTCTGGAGACACTTGCGCTCTCCGGCTCCCGACGCGTCTCCGAGGTCACGGTGCGGCGGCAACTCTTCGCAGCGATCGACTACGTCGTCCAGGTCGAGCGCAACGCCGGGGGACGTCGAGTGGCCGCGATCGTGGAAGTCACGGGAGAAGAGCTCCATCAGGTCTATGCATGCTGACGGCCACCGGTCTTGCCTGGGGGTTCGCGTCGGGGGTTCCCATTCTGGTTCTCGCGCTTGCCGGCCTGGCGGTGTACGAGCCGGGCCTGGCGCTGGGAGTGGTCGCCGGCCTGGCGCTGTTCGGCCGATATCAGGCGAGGTCCGAGGAGTACGAGGGTGCGTTCCTCCAGGCCGTCGCCGCAGAGTTGCGTGCAGGCGCGGGTTTGCGGCTCGCGCTCGCCGACGCGTCGGAGCGTGTCTCCGCAAGGCCGCTCATTTCGGTTGCCAGGCTGGCGAGGGCCGGCCGTCCCCTCGACGAGCTCGCCGACGCGCTCGCCGCCGGTCTCGAACGACACGGTGCGCTCACGGCGGCAGCGGTGCGCATCGCCGGTACCACCGGAGGCCGGGTTGCGGACACGTTCGACGAACTGGCGCTTTTGGCGGCCGAGGACATGCAGATGGAGGGAGAACGACGCGCCGCGACGGCTCAGGCCCGAATCTCCGCGTGGATTGTGGGAGGCCTGCCGGCCGCATATCTCGCGTACGCGGCAGCCGGCGGGCGACTTTCCGTGCTGTGGAACGCGGGGACGATCGGTGTGATGGTCCTCGGTGTCGGCGGTCTGTTGTTGTTGAGCGGCGTGGGGGGCATCGTGCTCATGGTCCGGAGGGCAGACCGATGATGCTGCCGGCGCTCGTCGTCGCCGGTGTCGTCGCCTTCGCCGAGGCGATCTCGTTGCCTCCTCTCGAGGTTTCAGTCGGACGTCGTCGGGGCGCCGTCGATGTTGGAGCGACGGCCAGGATGCTGCTGATCGGGCTCAGTGCCGGTCTGTCACTCGCCTCTGCAATGGAGGTCGCAGCCGACGAGTTGGGCCCGGAGCCGGCCGCCGAGTTGCGGCTGGTGCTGCGCCGAGCTCGCGTCGTGGGACTCGCGACGGCGCTGGCGACCGCGGACGGGCTCTCCATGCGCCTGTTCCACCGGCTTGCTCGCGCCCACATGACAGGGGCGCCCACCATTGGAACGATCGCCGCATTCATCGAGGAGCATCGGACGGCCCAACGTGCCGCAGTGCTCGAGAAGCTCCGGCGTCTTCCGGTTACGTTGACGGTTCCGTTGGCCCTGCTGATCCTTCCCGGATTCGTCCTGCTCACGCTTGGACCCACGGTTGCCAACATCGTCCAACAGCTCGTTGGAGGTTTGCTCTGATTCAGTTTCCCCCCGCGTCGGCCGGAAGCCGGCATCGAGAAAGGAGCATGGATGCTCTGGTTGTGGAAGTGGTTCACGCTGCGAGAAGAAGGGCAAGGGACCGTCGAGTATGTGCTCGTGATCCTCGCCGCTGCGGCGATTGCACTGGCGTTGATTCAGTGGGTAAGTCATACGAGCTTGCTCCCCAGCCTGTTCGGGACCGTGTTGAAGAAGGTCATCGGCCTGGCGAAATGAGCGAGAATGGCTCGGCGGCGGTCGAGTTTGCGCTCGTGCTACCGGTGGTCCTGCTGGTTCTGCTGGCAGTGACACAGGTCGCGGTGGTTGCACGTACACAGCTCGAATTGGCGAATGCCGCACGGGAGGGCGCCAGGCGTGCCGCGACCGCTCCCGATCCTGCCGAGGCTGTCGAAGCCGTTCGGCGTGCGCTCGATCCCAAGGTCGCAGCCCGCGTGCGTGTCCAAGTGCGGCGTCCCCACGTTGTGGGGCGGCCCGCTGAGGTCACGGTCACGCTTCCCTTGCGGCTCGTCGGGCTCGCCGGCATGACGGTGCGTCTGCGATCGAGAGCGGTGATGCGTGTTGAACGATGAGGCGGGAGCGGTCACGGTCGCACTGGCCGGCGTCGTCTTTGCCGTTCTGGTCCTGGGAATTGTGATCGGAGGAACCGGGCAGGTACTCGCTGCCCGGTTCCAGGCGGCAACGGCGGCGGACGCCGCTGCGCTCGCTGCGGCATCGGCGACCTTCCGAGCGGATCCCTATGAGGAGGCGGTCCGATTCGCGGAGGCGAACGGCGCTCATCTCGTGTCCTGCGAATGCCGCCCGGATCGCTCGTGGGCGCCGAGAATCGTCGAGACCGTGACGGAAGTCACGGTGGACGTTCTTGGACTCGGGGTTCGAAGAATCAGAGCAAGGGGGCGAGCCGAATACGTGCCGCTGGCGGTGCCCTGACCGCGCCCTCGGCGCGAAGGGCATCACAACCGACCGCCCCGTGGTCTCGCATCGACCTGAGGTCGCGACACGAAGTACGAAATACGTGACCGAAGCGAGCCGATCATCGACGGCCGGAGAGCACGGCTCGCAGGAGGCGGACTGCGCCCTGCTTGGACAGCGGTTCGTTGTAGTTGCCGCATTTCGGCGACTGGATACAGGACGGACAGCCGGACTCGCATGGACACGATTCGATGGCCGCGAGGGTCGAGCGCAGATGCCGCTCCCCGGTGGCGAAGGCGACGGGTGAGATTCCTGCCCCGCCCTGGTACGCCTCGTGGATGAAGATCGTCGCCTGCGCCGTGGCGGGGTGCATCGACGTCGAAAGACCGCCGAGATCCCAACGATCACATATCGCGAACAGGGGGAGCATCCCGATCGCGGCATGCTCCGCCGCGTGCAGACTGCCGGGGAGCTCGTTCGCGGCGATTCCGGCGGCTTCGATCACTTCATCGGGGATGGTGAACCAGACGGCGTCCGTTTCGAGCCGCACCGGCGGAAGGTCCAGCGGCTCGGTCGAGAGGATCTCTCCTGATCCGATTCTCTTTCGCCGGTAGGCAACGACCCGGCTCTCGACGAGGACGCGGCCGAGTGAATGGCGAACGGCGCCGATGCTCCTGTGCTCCACGGTGTCGAGCACTTCGAGCAGCTTCTCCTCGTGAGGCTGCGTGTACCAGTCGACTTGTGCAGGAGTCACGTGCACTTCGCGGAGTTCGGTGTCGAGCATGTCGACCAGGTAGCTGTCTCCCTGGTGGAGGTAGACGGCACCCGGATGGGCCTGCGAGAAGACGCGCGTCTCTTCGAGCGTGCCGAGCAGCTCACCGGACGTGATGTCGAGGATCTGGTACTGGCCACCGCCCGAACTGCGGATGCCGACCCCGGGAGCAGGACGATGGCGGCGAGCCCAGAACAGGCGGCCGTTTCGCAGCTTGAGATCGCCGGCCTCGACGAGACGGGTCGCTGCCTCCTCCACGTCGTTTCCGAGGAAGTCGCGGTCGGAGAGGTCGAGGGGAAGCTCGTACGCGGCGCACGCCGTATGTGCGTCGAGGATCGCCGGGTTGTCCGGGTTGACGACGGCCGCTTCCGACGGGCGGGTGAACAGCTCGGCCGGGTGGGTCATGAAGTACTGGTCGAGGGCGTCCTCACCACCGACGAGCACGGCAAGTGACCGGTCCTTGGATCGGCCGGCTCTTCCCGCCTGCTGCCAGAAGGAGGCGATCGTGCCGGGGAACGTCGTGATGATCGCGGCGTCGAGCCCGCCGACGTCGATGCCGAGTTCGAGTGCATTCGTCGCCGTCACTCCGACGAGCTCTCCGGAGAACAGTGCCGCTTCGATGCGCCGCCGGTCGGAAGCCAGGTAGCCACCACGGTACGGTGCAATGCGCTTCGCCCGATCAGGATCGAGCCGGTCGGCCGTCCAGCGGTAGATCAGCTCCGTCGCCTTCCGACTGCGGGTGAATACGATCGTGTGCTCGTCCCGGCGGACCAGATCGACGAACAGATCGGTCGACTCCGACAGGGCGGAGCGACGCCGATCGTCGTCGCCCATCGGCGGATTCCACAGCGCAACGGTCTTCTCACCGGACGGTGAATCATCCCGGGAGACGACTTCGACGGGCAGCCCCGACAGGCGTTGAGCGAGCTCGCCGGGGTTGCCGATCGTTGCCGACGCGAACACGAAGGTGGGGTGCGACCCGTAGTGGGCTGCGATGCGCCGGAGCCTTCGCAGGACGTGGGCGACATGGCTCCCGAAGATGCCCCGGAGGACGTGCAACTCGTCGACGACCACGTAGCGGAGACGCAGGAAGAAGTCGGCCCATGCCCCGTGGTTCGGCAGGATTCCGACGTGCAACATGTCCGGGTTGGTCAGCACGACGTTCGCATGGCGGCGAACCCATGCCCGGCCATCCGGTGCCGTGTCGCCGTCATAGGTGGCAGCAACCAGGCCGGGGATGCGCAGGTCCTGAAAGCTCCGCAGCTGATCCTGGGCGAGAGCTTTCGTTGGAAACAGCAGCATCGCCGAGGTGCGGGGACTGTCGAGGATCGCCTCGACGATCGGCACCTGGTAGCCGAGCGATTTGCCCGAAGCAGTCCCGGATACCATCACCGTGCTGACGCCGGCCCGGACGTTGGCGATCGCCCGTGCCTGATGGCGGTAGAGGCGCCCGACGCCGCGTTCTGCAAGCCGCTCTCTCAGGGCACCTGCAACGGGTGGGTCGAGATCCTCGAAGAGAGCCTGGCGGGCCGGGATCGTCTCCAGATGTGCGAGTGTGCCTTCGAAGTCGGGATTCTCCGACCACGATCGGACGAGCATCTCGAACGAGGCGTCATCCGTGGAGTTCTCGCCAGGGTCGGCACTCACGGGCTGTCCAGGGTCCCGTCGGCGAGGTCTTCGAACGTCGCCACCGCATCGTCGGTCAAGCGCACGATCGAAGAACCGTTCACCGTGTCGGGGATTCCGTCGACGACGACGTTGGGTACCTGGCCCAATTCGTAGACGGCCGCGCCCATCGTCAACAGCGTCGTCGCGTCGAGGTCGGTCGCCGTGTGGCCCGTCAGGAGTTCGAGCAAGGCCGGTAGGCGGCGGACACCGAGCAGGCGCACAGCCCGAAGACCGGCCAGCATCACGAGGCCTTGATCGAAGCTTCTGGTGAAGTCGCCACCGCGGAGGTGGCGATTGCGGGAGAATGCAAGCGCTGCAGCTCCGTCGAACATCTGCTCTCCCGGCTGGAAGAACGCTCGTGAGGCCTTGTCCGCCATGGCGAACGGTACGTCGAAGACGAACCCGCCGAAGCTGTTCACGAGGCCCGTGAATCCCTGAAACCCGGTCAGGACATAGCCATCGACCGGGAGGGAGGTCAGCTCGCGGGTGGTGGCGAGCAGCATGTCGACATCGCGGCGGGAGAGAACAGACGTGAGCTTGTCTGTGAGCCCGTCGGGCGTCGTGACGTAGGAATCACGTGGGATCCCTACGATCGCTCCAGTCCCGGACGAAGGAGTCATCGCAACGATGTGCAAGCTGTCCGCCCTCGCTCGGAGCGGGTTCTCGCCCGGTCTGGCGTCGGAACCGACGACGAGAAGAAACTTCGGCTCGTCGCCGTAGGAGGCGGGCAGGCCGAAGCGGGCCAACTTCGCGCCGACGATTCTCCACACCGGGTCGGCGACGGCCAGAATCACGTCGTCGCCGGCGGTGATCACTGCGATCGGTGTGTCGAGGACCTCGCCGAGCCCGGCTGCGGCGCGAATCGTGAGCCGGCCCTCTCCCGGGACCAGGTTCTCGACGAGGGTGTCCAGTCCGGGCGGGAGGTCGAGGGGAGGCGACGACGAGGTGTGGGCGTCGATGTAGAGATCCTTGACGAGCTCGGCGAGGGGCTCCGGCACCCCGCTCAGGTAGAGCCTGACGGTGGGAGGTGGTTCAGTCGTCGTCGTCGTGGTCGGAACTGCCGTTGTGGTAGGCGCGATCGTCGTCACCGGTGGGCGCGCCGTCGTCGCGACAGGAGTCGATGAGCACGCGCCGAAGACCAGCGCAGAAGTGACAGCGAGCGCGATCGTGCGAACCATTGATCAGGGATCGTACCGGTCCCATTGGGGGGTGAGCCGCCGGGTTCGTATACTCGCCTCCATTCGGTCACACGGGGAGGAGAGACGCTGATGGCAGAAACGTCCTTTGTCTACGCGGCAATAGTGAGCGCATTCCTCGCGCTGGCGCTTGCAGTGTTCTACTCGAAGCAGGTTCTCGCCGCTCCACGCGGCAACGCTCGAATGGTCGAGATCTCAGACGCGATCCGCGAAGGAGCGATGGCGTTCCTGCGACGTGAGTACACGTGGGTCGCAGTGTTCGTCGTACTGATGGCGGGCCTGATCGCGACGCTTCTCCCATGGGGACGACCGTGGGGCGCCCTCGCGTACATCTTCGGTGCCTTCCTCTCCGCATCGGCGGGATTCGTCGGGATGCGCGTTGCGACGGCGGCGAACAGTCGCACAACGGAAGCCGCCCGCACGGGAGGCATCACTGCCGCGCTGCCCCTCGCGTTCCGGGGCGGAGCAGTGATGGGCTTCACGGTTGCCGGTCTCGGTCTGACCGGTGTCGGGCTTGGATACCTCGTCTTCAGGGTGTGGCTCAACGTCGACGGATGGGCCGACATCGTGACGGCCATCGGCCTGGGGGCATCTTCGATTGCCCTGTTCGCAAGGGTCGGTGGCGGCATCTTCACGAAAGCGGCAGATATGGCTGCCGACCTCGTGGGGAAGCTCGAGGCCGGAATCCCCGAGGACGACGCTCGCAACCCTGCGGTGATTGCCGACAACGTCGGGGACAATGTCGGCGATACCGCCGGCATGGGAGCCGACCTCTATGAGAGTTACGTCGGTTCACTCGTGGCCCCCATTGTCTACTCGGCGATCGTTTTCACGTCTGCCGGGTTCAAAGATCGGGCAATCGTCTTCCCTCTTGCCGTTGCGGCAGTGGGGATGCTCGCGTCGATCATCGGCTCGTTCTTCGTTCGGGTCCGCGACGAGGGACATCCTGCAGCCGGCCTGCACCGGGGCACGTACCTGGCGGCCGTTCTCACGGCATTCGGCACGCTGGGCCTCGCCTACTGGGTGTTCGGAGGAGCCGACGGAGTGAAGAATCCGCTCGGTGTCTTCCTCGCCGTGTTCGTCGGGCTCCTGGTCGGGCTGGCGATCGGCCAGATCTCGGAGTGGTTCACCTCTGACCACTACAGGGTCGTGAAGGAGATCGCGCGCCAGGCCCAAACGGGGCCGGCGACCGTGATCCTCTCGGGTATCTCGGAAGGGATGCGTTCCTCCGCATTCAGTGTGATCGTCGTCGCGGCCGGGATCGGCGGCGCCTACTGGGCCGGTGATTGGGGGCTCGGAGCAGGAGGCGGTGTCTACGGAATCGCGGTTGCGGCAATTGGTGTGCTCGCCACGCTGGGCATCACCGTTTCCGTCGACGCCTACGGGCCGATTGCCGACAACGCCGGTGGGATCGCCGAAATGGCCGGGTTGCCTCCCGAGGTTCGCAAGGCCACGGATGCCCTCGATTCGCTCGGAAATACGACCGCAGCAATCGCCAAAGGATTCGCGATCGGATCTGCCGCCGTGACGGCACTTGCGTTGTTCTCGGCGTTCGTTCAGGCGGTGAAACTCACCGAGATCAACATCATGGACGTCGGGACCATGATCGGCCTGTTCCTCGGCGGAATGTTCCCATTCCTGTTCGCGGCGCTGACACTCAATGCCGTCGGTCGGTCGGCCTTTCGCATGATCGAGGAGGTTCGCCGTCAGTTCAGGGAGATCCCCGGGTTGCGTGAAGGCAAGGAGGGGGTCAAGCCTGAGTACGCGAAGTGTGTCGACATTGCAACGGCCGGCGCGTTGCGCGAGATGATCCTGCCAGGTGCTCTGGCAATCGTGCTTCCGCTCTCCATCGGGTTCGTCAACACGGAAGCCCTCGGAGGCTTCCTCGCGGGAGCTCTCGTCGTCGGATTCCTGCTCGCCATCTACATGACGAACGCCGGTGGTGCTTGGGACAACGCCAAGAAGTTCATCGAGGCCGGAGCGTTCGGCGGGAAGGGTTCCGACGCGCACTACGCAGCGGTCATCGGGGACACGGTGGGCGACCCGTTCAAGGATACGACCGGTCCTGCGATGAACATCATGATCAAGGTGATGACAATCGTCAGCCTGATCTTCGCTTCGGCGTTCCTTCGTTGGTGACACCCGGCCGGTGGTGGGCCTCGAACGAGTCCCGCACGAGTCGAGTCGGGCGAGGTGGTGTCGCTGCCCGCCTATCCTTGCTCTTCAATGGAGATCGTCTTCCTCCGTCACGGTGAGTCGACCGGGAACGCTTCGGGTCTGATCCAGGGTCGCGGCTCCAGCCCCCTGTCCGAAAGGGGGGCGGCGCAGGCCGACGTCGTGGCCCGACGTCTCACCGAGGGCAAACCGTTCGATCTGATCGTCAGCTCGGACATGGAACGGGCGGTGCAGACCGTCGATGCGCTCGGTCTCCCGTTCGAGACCGACCCGGCATGGCGGGAGGTGGATCTCGGTGCGTGGGATGGTGTGCCGATCACCGAGGTGGCCGAGCGTTTTCCCGAAGAGCTTGCCGCACTGCGGCGCGGAGAGCCGGTCCGGATCGGCGGAACCGGGGAGACGTTCCCGGAGTTCACGGCCAGAGTTCGCGGCGCCATCGACGGCCTGGTCGAGAGGATGGACGGGACCGGACGTGTCCTCGTGTCGGCGCACGGTGGGGTGATCGAGCGAGTCGTGGCCATCGTGATAGGGCGACCGCATGCGGTCGCGTTTGCGGGCCGGGTGGGCAACACGTCGCTGACGACGGTTTCCGTGCGGCCCTCGGGGATGCGCATCGATCACTACAACGACGCCACACACCTCGGGCCGGTCTCCGGGTGGGCCGCCGAGCGTCTCGCCGCGGGGGACACGGTCGTCGCTCTCGTTCGGCACGGACAGACCGCCGCCAACGATTCGGGCGTCTGGCAGGGCCACACGGACGGTGGCATCGATGAGGAGGGCCGGCGTCAGGCGACCCGTTTGGCCGGCTGGTATGGGACCTTCGAAACGCTGTACTCGTCACCGCTCGGGCGAGCGCTCGAGACGGCTGCCCTGTTGCGGGCGGATGGCGCTCCCGTGATCGTGCCGGGCCTGATGGAACTGGGGATGGGCGAATGGGAGGGGCACACCGTCGAGGAGATCAAGGCCGGGTGGCCTGGCATCTGGCGGGCGGTCTACGACGAAGGGGAGGACATTCCCCGGGGCGGTGACGGGGAGACGTGGAGTGGGATGGTTGCCAGGGTGTCCGAGGCGATCGGCGGTATCGCTCGAGCACACCGAGGCCGGCTCATCGGTGTGGTTTCGCACGGTGCCGCCATCCGGGGGTTCTGCTCGAGCCTCATCGGGTTGGACCATGAGCGTCGTCGAAGCCTGATCGCTCCGGGGAACACGTCGGTCAGCCACGTCGTGTTCGGCGCGGACGGTCCGGTTCTCGCCGATTACAACATCGGCCCGCTCCAAGTCATTTGAACCCTGGGCTCGTAGGTGCGCTCAGCGTATCCCTGAGCCCTGGGTTCAACGGGAGGGGGTCAGCCTTTGGCGGCGATCCGTTCCCGGCGGAGTTCGAGGAGCTCGGCTGCGCGCTCGATGCTGATCGTTTCGGGGTTGTCGCCTTTGCGCAGCGAGGCGTTGACCGCACCGTCGGTGACGTACGGTCCGAAGCGCCCATCCTTGACCACGACCGGGTTGCCGGAAACCGGGTCGGTGCCGACCTCCCGCAGCGGCGCCGCGACCGCCCGCTGTCCCCTCCGTCGCTTCGGTTGGGCCAGCAGTGCGATTGCCTCCTCCAACGTGATGGTCAGCAGCTGTTCCTCCGATTCCAGGCTGCGAGTCTCGGTGCCCTTCTTGATGAACGGTCCGTACTTGCCGTTGCGGGCCACGATCTCCAATCCGTCGGACGGGTCGACGCCGACGACGCGAGGCAGGCTCAACAGTTCGAGCGCCTGTTCGAGCGTGACGTCCTCGGGCTTCATCGCCTTGAAGAGCGAGGCCCGTTTCGGCCCCGTCGTGCCCTCTTGCTCTCCAAGCTGGACGTACGGCCCGAATCTGCCGACCCGCAGGCTGACCTCCAGCCCGGTGTCGGGGTCCGTACCGAGCGTGCGTTCGTCCTTGGGTGCGCTGAGCAACTCGAGAGCCTTGTCGACGGTGAGCTCGTCAGGAGCGGTCTCGTCGGGAATCGAGACCTTGTCGCCGTTGCGTTCCACGTACGGGCCGTACCGGCCGACGCGGGCGACGATCGGAGTCCCTTGGGGATCCTCGCCGATCGGGATCGATCCGATCTCCCTCGGGTCGATCTCGTCGAGGGGGCCGCTCACCATCGCCTTGAGACCGACGGAACCGTTCCCGAAGTAGAACCTCGTCAGCCACGGGCCTGCTTGTTCCTCTCCCCGGGCGATGCGGTCGAGGTCACTTTCCATCCGGGCGGTGAACGTGTAGTCGATCAGGTCCGAGAAGTGCCGCTCCAACAGCGTGACGACCGCGAACGCCGTGAACGTCGGGATCAGGGCGGTGCCCCGCTTCCACACGTAGCCGCGGTCCTGGATCGTCGAGATGATCGACGCGTAGGTCGAAGGGCGGCCGACGCCGAGTTCCTCGAGCCGCCGGATCAGGGAGGCCTCGGTGAAACGAGCCGGCGCCTTGGTCTCGTGCCCCTTCGGTTCCATCGCGACGATCGCGAGTCGCTGTTCCACCTCGAGCTGCGGCAGGCGCCGCTCCTCGTCGTCCCGCTCGGCGTCGGGGCTGTCGCTGCCGGCCACATAGACCTTCAAGAAACCCGGGAACGTGATCACCCTGCCGGTCTGGAGGAAGCCGGCGGTGCGCCCATCGGACGTGTCGGCCTCGAGGCGGACCTGGACCGATTCGCCGACGGCGTCGGTCATCTGTGAAGCGACCGTCCGTTTCCAGATCAGCTCGTAGAGGCGGGCCTCGTCCGTGCCCACGCGTTGTTCGACTTGCGACGGGGAGCGGAAGGAGTCTCCCGCGGGACGGATCGCTTCGTGTGCCTCTTGGGCATTCTTGACCTTGTTGACGTAGGTCCGGGGCTTCTTGGGAAGGTAGCCCGACCCGAACCGGTCACCGATGAGGCGCCGCGCCGCGCTCAGTGCGGCTTCCGAGAGCGCCGTGCTGTCGGTGCGCATGTAGGTGATATACCCGTTCTCGTAGAGTCGCTGCGCGGCCCGCATCGTCCGTGAAGCCGAGAAACGCAGCTTCCTCCCGGCCTCCTGTTGCAGCGTCGACGTGCGAAACGGCGCGTACGGGGAGCGACGATACGGCTTGCTCTCGACCGAGCGGACGATCGCCTCCGTGTCTTCGAGGGCGTCGGCGAGGGTCCGCGATGCGGCTTCATCGAGGACGAGCGCTCCCGGGTTGGTGAGGTTGGCCTGCGCATCGAAGTCCTTGCCGGAGGCGACCGGTCTGCCGTCCAGCATCGTCAACGGTGCAGTGAATGAGACGCCTTCGGGCGGCTGGAAGGTGCCGAGAAGATCCCAGTACGACGCGGATCGGAACGCGATCCGTTGACGTTCGCGCTCGACGACGATACGCACCGCGACGCTTTGCACCCGACCTGCCGACAGCTTCGGCTGCACCTTGCGCCACAGCACCGGGCTCACTTCGTAGCCGAAGAGACGGTCGAGGATGCGCCGAGCTTCCTGCGCGTCGACGAGTCGCGTGTCCAGTTCTCTTGGGTGTTCGAGCGCTTCGGTGATGGCACGCTTGGTGATCTCGTGGAACACCATGCGCTTTACGGGCACTTTGGGCTTGAGCACCTGGAGGAGATGCCAGGCGATCGACTCTCCTTCCCGGTCCTCGTCGGTTGCCAGGTACACCTCGTCCGCACGAGCGAGCGCGTCCTTGAGCTTGCGTACCTGTTCCCGCTTCGCCGCGGGAACGATGTAGAGCGGCGTGAAATCCTTCTCCACGTTGACGCCCAATCGAGCCCACGACTCCTCCCGGTACTTCTTCGGGATCTCCGAAGCCTTCGAGGGGAGGTCACGGATATGGCCGATCGAGGACTCGACGGCATATCCCGAACCGAGGAATCCGGAGATGGTTCGAGCCTTCGCGGGCGACTCGACGATGATGAGTGGTTTGGACACGGCGGCAATGAATATCAGATAACAGGGGGGAAAGTCAAGGTAGTGGTGGTTTCCCGGTCGTTGGTCGGGCCACCGATGGCGTGCGTCGATCGTGATCGTCCGGGCGACCGGGCCGAGTATCGTGCTGGCATGGAAAGGAAGGGGGACTCCGCCACGGGCGCACTTGGCTTGGTGCGTCACGGTCCGTTCGCGCGTCTCTGGTGGGCCGGTCTCGCGTCGAGCTTCGGCGACTGGGTCGCCCTCTTCGCGACGATCGCTCTCGCCGATGCGATCGGCGGAGTGACGGGCATCCTCGTTCCGCTGACCGCCCGGATGCTGCCGGGACTCTTCGGTGCCGCTGCCGGCGTGCTCGCAGACCGCTTCAACCGCAAGGTCACCATGGTCGTGTGCGACGCCGGCCGGGCGCTGCTCGTCGTGTCGCTGGTGTTCGTCCGTACGCTCCCGGAGCTGTTTCTCGTCTCCTTCGCCATGGAGGTGCTTGCGTTGTTCTGGGGGCCGTCGCGCGAAGCCAGCATCCCGAACCTCGTACCGAAGAAGGTGCTGGTTCGGGCGAACAGCCTGAGCCTGGTTGCGGTGTACGGGACGCTCCCGGTCGGGTCGGCAGCCTTTTCGATCTTCGCCGGGATCTCCGAACTGACCAATGTTCTGGGCGCATTCGGATCGAATACCGGCCTTGCCTTTGTGGTGGATTCGGCCACGTTCATCTTCTCGGCATCGTTGATCGCAACGATTCCGATCCCGCGTCCCGAGGTGAGCAAAGACAGGATGGCCCGTGGCAGGCTGGACTGGAAACTGCCATTCAGGGATGTCATGGACGGGATTCGGTTCATCCTTCGAGAACGTTCCGTGAGGAGCGTGATCGTCGGCATCGCAACCGCCCTGTTCGGCGCCGGCATCTTTTTCGCCCTGGGTCAGCCGTTCTCGAGCTCGGTGCTCAATGCCGGAAGCTCCGGATTCGGGATTCTCATCACGGCGCTCGGAAGCGGCGTCGGCCTCGGCATGATTGGACTGTCGGCGATGGGGATGAGCGACTTTCGTCGAGATGTCGCCTTTTCCCTGAGCCTCGTCGCAACCGGCTTGACGATCACCGCTGCGGCTCTCTCTCGGACGATCGCCGGAGCGGCGTTTTGGGCGCTGCTGGCCGGTGCCGGGGCCGGTTCCTCCTACGTTATGGGTTTCACCCATCTGCACGAGCAGGTCACCGACGAGCTGAGAGGGCGGACGTTCGCTGCGCTCTACACGCTCACCAGGACGGCCCTGCTGATCTCGATCACGGCCGCTGCGTTCGTCGCCGCGATTCTCGACGGGAAACTCCCTGGGATATTCTCCAGCGGCATCCGGAGCGCCCTCGTGCTTGGTGGAGTGGTGGTGGCGTTCGCCGGTGCGATTACCTTGTGGAACATGCGCAAGACGTTCTCGCGGCCCCATATCCCGGAAGAAGCCCTTCGTACCTTCGAGGACGCCTCCGACACCTTCACCGAGATTCGAGGCCGGCGTCGAAAGGAACGTGAATGAACATCGGTCACTACGTTGCGCTCGAAGGCATCGAAGGCGCAGGCAAGAGCACCGTTGCGGCGCTGCTGGCCGAACGGCTGAGGGAGATCGGTCACGATGTCGTGATCGTGCGCGAGCCCGGTGGCACGCCGATCGGTGAGGGCATTCGCAGCGTCCTGCTGCATGGCGACGACATGGCCGATTGGACCGAGGCACTTCTGTTCGCAGCCCAGCGCGCCCAACTCGCGGAGGAGGTCATCGCCCCGGCGCTCGCCGGCGGGTCCTGGGTGATCGGCGACCGCTCGGTCTACTCGTCGCTCGCCTATCAGGGCGGTGCGAGACAGCTCGGGTTCGATCGAGTTCGGGTAGTCAATCAGGCAGGGTTGCAGGGCATCTGGCCCGACACCGTCGTTCTCCTCAGACTCCCGCCACGAGTCGGTCTCACACGCCAGGATGGTGATGATCGAATCGGAGGTCAGGGACTCGAGTTTCAGGGCCGTGTCGCCGATGCCTACGAGAAACTGGCCGTCGACGAACCGCTTCGCTTCTTGGCCGTCGATGCGAGCCGCCCGGTCGAGAGCGTCGTCGACGATGTCATGGACGCTTTGAGGGACCGATGGCTCTTCTAGACGGCATCGTCGGCCACGGTCCGATCGGCATACTGCTGGAACGTGAGGCGGTTCGTCCCGCACAGGCGTATCTGTTCGTCGGCCCTTCGAATGTGGGTAAGGGCACGGTTGCCCGCCGGTTCGCCGCCACGCTCCTGTGCCCCGAACGCGGAATCCACGACGGGGTGTGTACCACGTGCAGGCGTGTTCTGAACGGCAACCATCCGGATGTGACCATGGTGCATCCGGAAGGGCAGGCGGCGCTGTCCGTCGTTCAGGCGCGAGCGGCGATCACCAAGGCGATGCTTGCCCCCGTGGAAGGGGAACGGAAGGTGATCGTGCTCGACGAGGCAGGCTCGATGACGGACCAGGCCGCCAACGCGATGCTGAAGACACTCGAGGAGCCGACGCCTTCGACGGTGTTCATCCTCGTCGCGGAATCCGAACAAGACATGCCGGCCACCGTCGCGAGCCGTTGCAGGACGATCCAGTTCGGAAGGCTGCGCGAAGAGGACCTGGTCGACGCGCTCGTCACCCAAGGGATCGAAATCGACCAGGCCCGCGAAGTTGCGCGGATCGCCGGTGGCCGGCCGGGACTGGCACTGGATCTGGCGAGACGCCCGGAGGTGGCCGAGTTCCGTCGTGTCTGGCTCGGGGTCCCGCTGCAGGTGTCTTCACATCCGGGTGTGGCCTTTCGCCTCGCCGAAGACGTGATGGGTGCTGCCGATCCGCTTCTCGAGGCGATCCGTGAGCGGCAGACCGCGGACGCAGAGATGGATCTCACCGCCGCCGGCCGCAAGGCGTTGAAGGACCGCCATGAGCGGGCGCTGCGGCAGGCATCCCGATCTCTGCTGGTGGCGGGTTTGGAGATCCTGGCTTCATGGTATGCGGATGCCGCATCCGCTCAATACGCCGGTCCGGTGAGAAACCGGGACGTGCCCATGGCCACCCTGGCATTGGTCCGACCCAGGGACGCGGTGGCCAACGCAGAGCGTGTGTTGGCGGCGGTGCCGGATCTGAGGGCGAACCTGCGCCCTCAGCTCGTCCTGGCCGCGCTGTTCACCGAGCTGGCGCCGGTTACGTGAATCGTGGAGCCGGAGCGGGGAATCGAACCCCGGACCTGCTCATTACGAGTGAGCTGCTCTACCGCTGAGCTACTCCGGCGCGGCGTGCATCCTAGTGGTGTGTCGCTCAATCAGTGTCAGGGTGTCTCCGAGGACTCGGCGTCATCTGGCAAGGACACAGACCGAAGACGCACCCTCTGCGGTGCTTCAAGGACTGAGGACGCAGCCAGGGGCGTTGAGACCCGGAGAGACCCGACAATCACTTGGGCGACGGACCACTGGCGTCTCGACGGACGACCTTTGCGGTGTTCTGCCGGTCGGGAACGCCGAGCCCTCCCGTTCTTGCGCGAGCCGGCTGTCCATGGCGCGGGCGGCCTCACGCAAGAAGGGGGGACTCGCTGTCGGCCCAAGTGCTTCGTATTCCGCACATGGTGTCGCGCCCTGCCCGATACCGAGAGCGAGGGGCGGGCGTTGCGGCTCCTGCCGGAAGCCGGCAGCCTTCCGAACGGTTCGTTCTCACCGAAGGATGCAGGTACTCTCGGCCTGCCGACGGTGTGCGGAGGGATGTGGCCGATCAGAAGGATTTCGAGCGGGACGCGATGCAGTTCGCGCCGCAGCTCTACTCGGCGGCTCTGCGTATGACGCGCAAGCCTGCCGACGCAGAGGATCTCGTTCAGGAGACCTTTCTGAAGGCCTATCGCGCCTATCACACCTTCACGGCGGGAACGAACCTGAAGGCGTGGCTGTATCGAATCCTCACGAATGCGTACATCAACCGCTATCGCAAGCAGATGCGCCGCCCAACCGAGACGGATCTCGGCGACGCCGAGGACTTGTACCTGTATCGGAGGATCGGAGATTCGGGCCAGGTCACTCGCAGCGCCGAAGAACAGGTCCTCGAACAATTCGTCGACGCCGATGTCAAAGCGGCGGTCGAATCGCTTCCCGAGCACTTCCGGCTTCCGGTGCTCCTCGCCGACGTCGAAGGTTTTTCCTACAAGGAGATCGCCGAGATCATGGATGTGCCGATCGGAACGGTGATGTCGAGGCTCCATCGTGGAAGAAAAGCCTTGGAGCGGGCGTTATGGAGTTTTGCACGGGAACACGGACTCACCGGGACAGACCATGAGTAAGCGCAGTTGCGAGGACGCGATCGTCAACGTCTACCTGTATCTCGACAGTGAGCTCGGATGGGCCCACACGAGCAAGATCAAGCGCCACCTTCGACACTGCAACGGATGCCTGGACGCGTTCCGGTTCGAAGAACACCTGAAGATCGTCATCCGCGAGCGGGTACGGGAGGAACCGAAGCAGGAGGTCCTGGACCGCTTGCGGACCTTCCTGGAGGAGCACGAGCCGGGGTTCGGGGGCTGAGCGGACAGCTGCCGGTTCTCCGCTGTCGGCTGTCTAGGCTGCACACGTCGTGACTTCGACTCAGATTCCGTGGGCTGTCTCAACCCGGCTTGCCTCGACCATTGCGGGGCGCCACCCTCTCGAGGGGTCTTATCACGAGCGCCTTCTCGAGCTGCAGGCGCCCGAGTTCGTCGCACGCGCCGAGCCTCTCGTCGCAGAGGTGGCCGGACTCGTCTCGGCAGGTATCCCCGAGGTTCGCGTCGTCACCAGGGCCGAGTGGGCCGAGCGGAACATCGCCTTCTTCGCCCACCTCATGGACCCCATCGAAGATCGCCTCTCTGAACGGATGTCCCGGCTGGGCCTCCTCGGACAGGGTGGCGGCTATCTGGCCCGAAGAGTCATGGCCGCAGAGACCGGAGCATTGCTCGGCGTGATGGCCCGGCACGTCCTCGGCCAGTACGAGCTGGCCCTGCCCACCAAGCTGGACGGGGACACGGTCTATCTCGTCGGCGCCAACATTCTCTCGCTGGAGAGAAACCATCAGTTCCGTCCCTTCGAATTCAGGTTCTGGCTGGCACTCCACGAGTGCACCCATCGGCTCCAGTTCGTGGGGATTCCCTGGATGCGGGACTACTTCCTCGACCTGGTGAAGGCGTTGGTCTCATCGGCGGAACCGGAGCCCGGACGGTTGCGCCGCGTCGCCGCCGAGCTTCGAGACGCAGCCATGGAGGGTCGGCCGCTGATCGGTGAGACCGGTCTGTTCGGACTCTTCGCGAATGATCATCAGCGGGCACTCGTCGACAAGGTTCAGGCGTTGATGTCGCTGCTCGAAGGCCATGGTCACGTCATCATGGACCGGATCGGTGAGGGGATGCTCGTCACGCAGGCTCGCATGTCGAACGTCCTCAAACAGCGCAGAAAGGATCCTCGCGCGGCGGCGTTCTTCCGACTGACGGGCCTGGAGATGAAGTTCAGGCAGTACGAGATGGGGGAGCGCTTCATCAAGACCGTCGAGCGTGAAGCCGGGTGGGACGCAATCGGCATCGCATGGCGGGGTCCGGAGTTCCTCCCAACCCGTGACGAGATCGACGATCCCATCCGATGGCTGACTCGCGTCGCTTGAGCGCGCTCGCCCGCACGGTGCTGGCCAGAGCCGGTGTTCCCACAGGTCCGTGCGTGGTTGCGCTCTCCGGCGGTCCTGACAGCGCCATCTGCGCGTGGGTTGCGCTCCAGGCAGGCGCCGGCGTGCGCGCCGTTCACGTCGACCATGGTCTCGCCGCATCCCCGGTCGTGCGCGGGGCCGCCGTTGCGATCGCGGCCTCCCTCGGCATTCCGTTGCACATCACCGAAGTGACCGTTGGTCGTGGACCGTCACCGGAGGGTCTCGCCAGAACCGCTCGCTACAAGGCGCTCGAGGCGGCTCTCGCTCCGGGAGAGCTGTTGCTGACCGGTCACACGCGTGCAGACCAGGCCGAAACCGTGTTGGGCAACCTGCTGAGGGGTGCAGGACCGGACGGGCTGGCGGGCATCCCTCGGCGCCGGGGACGAATCGTCCGTCCCCTCTTGGACGTGACACGATCACAGACGCGTGAGCTTGCCACCCTGTTGGGGCTTCCCTGGGTCGAGGATCCGGCGAATCTCGAAGCGGGGCCTCGCAGGAATCTCATTCGCCGGGAGGCCATTCCCTATCTCGAGGGGCGTTTCAATCCGTCGCTCGAACGAGCACTCGCGCGCACCGCCGACGCGCTCCGTGCGGAGAACGAGCACCTGGACCGGCAGGCAGAGCGGGTGCCCGTGGTTGTCACGGGCTCCTCGGTTCGGCTACCGGCGCCGGTCCTGGCGACGATCGATCCGGTCGTTGCAGTTCGAGCCGTTCGTAGGGCGATACGCATGATCGGCGGTCCGCACGCAGGCAACGCTCGCGACGTGCACGTCGTCTTGGGTGTCGCCCGCGGGACGGCGGCGCGTGCTTCACTGAGCGACGGCCTGGAGGCAGAGCGCCACCGAGCGCTGGTCGTGCTTTCACGATCTGCGGCGGCGGCGGTTCCCGAATCGGCCCCTTGGACACTTCCCGGCCACGCAGGATTCGGAACCTGGTCCTTCGAGGCATGGGTGGCGCAGGCGCCCCCGATCGCGTTCCCTCTGAGCCGATTCGTGGAAGTCTTCGATTCGTCTGCGGTCCCTTCCACGGTCACGGTGCGGGTGGTGCGGACGGGAGACAGGATCGCGATCGCAGGCGGCCACAAGGGCGTGGCCGAAGTGCTGGCGGAAGCCGGCATTGCCGTGTGCGACCGTCCGGTCTGGCCGGTGGTCGTAGGGTCTCAGGAGCAGATCTTGTGGGTTCCGGGTGTGCGGCGGGCAGATCTCGGCTGGGTAGATTCGGACACGAGGCGCTACCTTTGGGTCCGCGCGACTCGGGAGGATGCGTGAAGGTCGGGAAGACGCTCATCAGCGCCGAAGAAATCGAAGCCGCACTCGCCACGATGGGCAAGGCCATATCCGCGGACTACGCGGGCAGGGATCTGCTGATGATCGCCGTCCTGAAAGGCGCGTTCATCACGTTGGCCGACTTGGCGCGCCACATCGAGATACCGGTCGAGTTCGACTTCATGGCCGTGTCTTCGTACGGCGCCGCCACCAAGACCTCCGGTGTGGTGAGGATCCTCAAGGATCTCGACCAGGAGATTGCAGGGCGTGACGTTCTCATCGTCGAGGACATCATCGACTCGGGGCTCACTCTCAACTACCTGCTCAAGAGCCTGCGGGTCCGGCACCCGGAGTCACTCGAAATCGCGGCGCTGCTCGTCAAGAAGGACACCCAGCGGATCCCGATCGACGTCAAGTACACGGGTTTCGAGATCGGCCCCGAATTCGTGATCGGCTACGGACTCGATTACGCCGGAAAGTATCGGAACCTGCCGCACATCGCGGTGATGGTCGAAGACGACGAGTAGGGGTTTCGTATCTCGTGTTTCGCACCTCGTATCTCGCACTGGGTGCCGCGACGCGGCATCGATGCAGGACCGCGGGGCGGAAGGGGGCTCCTGTCGGCGGGCGGCTCGCGAAGGCGGTCACTCCCTTGGGGCGGACTCGGCAGATCCCTAACTTTGTAGCCTATCAACGGCGATACTATGAAGGACCCAATCGTGCGCCGGGAGGCGTGATACCGTCCCACCAAGGGGGCTGAGGAGACTTGTGAACCGCACCATCCGTTCGATCCTGGTCTACGGGCTGATCGCCATGATCATGCTGGTACTCCTCCAGCAGTATCTCGGCACGTCGGGAGAGCCGGACAAGGTTTCGTACAGCGAGTTCTGGAACGATATCACTGCGGGCAAGGTCGCAACGGCGACCATCATGCAGAAATCCAACGTGGTCACCGGAGAGTTCGTCGGCTCGGTCGACGGTACCCCCGACTACAAGGTCGACTATCTGCAGGAGGACGAGAACGAGCTGTCCGCGGCGCTCAGGGCTGCCGGCGTCGACGTGAAGGTCGATCCGGAGCCGGCCGGATTCTGGGAGATCCTCATCACGTTCCTGCCGTGGCTGTTCCTCATCGGCTTCATGGTGTTCATTTTCATGCAGATGCAAGGGTCGGGGAACCGGGTGATGCAGTTCGGCAAGTCCCGGGCGAAACAGGTGTCGCACGACATGCCCAAGATCACGTTCGACGACGTTGCCGGAGTCGACGAGGCCGTCGAGGAGCTGACCGAACTCAAGGAGTTTCTCCAATCGCCCGACAAGTTCAGGGCGTTGGGAGCCAAGATGCCCAAAGGGGTGCTGTTGTTCGGTCCTCCCGGTACCGGCAAGACGTTGCTCGCTCGCGCCGTCGCCGGTGAGGCGGGCGTACCGTTCTTCACGATTGCCGGTTCCGACTTCGTCGAGATGTTCGTCGGTGTCGGGGCGTCTCGGGTTCGTGACCTGTTCGAACAGGCCAAGGCGCAGGCGCCGGCCATCGTATTCATCGACGAGATCGACGCCGTCGGCAGGCATCGTGGTGCCGGCCTCGGTGGCGGACACGACGAACGAGAGCAGACACTGAACCAGTTGTTGGTGGAACTCGACGGATTCGATGTCAACGCCGGCGTAATCGTGATCGCAGGGACCAACCGGCCCGACATCCTCGACCCTGCCCTGCTGCGTCCGGGACGGTTCGACCGGCAGATCGTCGTCGATCGTCCCGACCTGCCGGGCCGCAAGGCGATCCTCACGGTGCACGCACGCGGAAAGCCGCTCGCCGACGACATCGACCTGGAGGTGCTGGCCCGTCAGACGCCCGGTTTCACCGGAGCGGACCTGGCCAACCTGTTGAACGAAGGAGCGTTGCTGGCGGCACGCCGCGGCAAGGACCTGATCGCGATGGACGAACTCGAGGAGTCCATCGAGCGGGTCATCGCCGGTCCCGAGCGCAAGAGCAGGCTGATCTCCGAGGGGGAGAAGAAGGTCATCGCCTATCACGAGACCGGGCACGCGTTGGTCGGGTGGGCGCTTCCGATGGCCGACCCGATCCACAAGGTCACGATCATCCCCCGTGGCCGTTCGCTCGGACATACACAATCTCTGCCCGAGGAAGACAAGTACATCATGCGGCGTTCCGAGCTCGTCGATCAGCTGGCGATGTTCCTGGGCGGCCGAACGGCGGAAGAGTTGGTGTTCGACGATCCGAGCACCGGCGCCGGCGACGACATCGAGAAGGCAACCGATATCGCACGCCAGATGGTGATGGAGTACGGGATGAGCGACCGGCTCGGACCGATGAAATACGGGCATGCAAACGGTGAAGTCTTCCTCGGTCGAGATTACGGCCGTCAGCAGGACTACTCGGACGAGGTGGCTGCGTTCATCGACGCCGAGGTCCGCAAGCTGATCTCCCAGGCGCACAGGGAAGCTCGCCAGATTCTCGAGACTCATCGAAGCGCCCTCGACCGGATGGCGGCCGTCCTCATCGAGAAGGAGACGATCGATGCCGGCGAAGTCGCCGAGATCTTCAAAGACGTGCCGAAATGGCAGCACGCGCACAGCGACGGCATCCGCATCCGGGTTCCCGGCGGCACCCCGGCTGTCGGCGGGGTCGCGGCCAGCCACACAGAGACCGTCTGATGGACAACGTCCCGGATGTCGAGGCGATCGTCGGCGCGGTCCGTACGATCCTCGAAGCGATCGGCGAAGACCCCGAACGCGAAGGCCTTGCGAAGACGCCTGAGCGGGTCGCCCGCATGTACGCGGAAGTGTTCGATGGCCTTCATCGGGACCCCAAAGAGATCCTCGAGACGGTGTTCGTCCAAGAGGAGCACCGCGAGATCGTCATGGTCAAGGACATTCCGTTCTACTCGATGTGCGAGCACCACCTCATGCCATTCCACGGGAGGGCGCATGTCGCCTACCTTCCCAAGGGGACGCTCACGGGACTCTCGAAGCTCGCCCGCCTCGTCGAGGTGTTCGCCCGCAGGCCGCAGCTCCAGGAGCGGCTCACGACACAGATCGCCGACACGCTGATGGATGCCGTCGACCCGTACGGCGTACTGGTGGTCGTCGAGGCCGAACATCTGTGCATGAGCATGCGCGGGGTGAAGAAACCTGGCTCGATCACGACGACCTCCGCGGTCCGGGGCGCCTTCGCGGAAAGCGCGGCGACCCGCTCGGAGGCGTTCGCGCTGCTGTTCGGGAACCGATGACCTGGCGGGCGCGCGGCGTGTCCCTCCCCGACAGGGCGCTGATCATGGGCATCGTGAATGTCACCCCCGACTCGTTCTCCGACGGCGGCCGCTTCCTCGATCCGGACGAGGCCATTGCTCTGAGCGTGCGTCTCGTCGCAGATGGCGCCGACATCATCGACGTCGGAGGGGAGTCGACCAGACCGGGCGCCGAGCCGGTGCCCGCCGCCGAAGAGATCAGGCGGGTGGAGCCGGTCGTCGGGGCGCTCGTCGGCGAAGGCATCGTCGTCTCCATCGACACCGCGAAGCGCGACGTTGCCCAAGCTGCACTGGAAGCAGGAGCATCGATCGTCAACGACGTGTCTGCGCTCGGCGCAGCCGGCATGGCCGAGACCGTCGCCGCGTCCGACGCGGGGCTGGTCCTCATGCACATGCAGGGGACCCCTCGCACGATGCAGACCAACCCGACCTACGGCGACGTGGTCACGGAGGTGAGGGACTTTCTCGTCGACCGGGCATTGTTCGCGCAGGATCACGGCATCTCACCGGACTGCATCGCGATCGATCCAGGTATCGGATTCGGCAAGACGATCGTTCACAACCTCACGTTGCTGGCCCACATCGGTGTCCTCGTGGAGACCGGCTACCCGGTGCTGATCGGAACGTCCCGCAAGTCCTTCCTCGGGGCACTGACGGGAGAGGAGCGACCGGAACGTCGCGATGTGGCCACGGCGGCGGCTTCGGCGCTGGCGGTGGCCGCGGGAGCTTCCGTTGTTCGGGTACACAATGTTGCCGTTTCTCGGCCTGCCGTGCAGGTCGCCGACGCTATGGTTCGACATGGAGGCGGAGCGTCATGACGGGACTGGAACCAAGAGCGTTTACGTGGGTGATCAAGGGACGCCTGGCCGTGTGTGAGCGGATCGGCGGACACGGCATTCAGCATCGCAGGGTTCGCCGCGAAGAGGAGATCGTCTGGCTGCTCAGCGGGGCGGGCATCAACACGGTCATGACCCTGCTGGCCGGGGGACAGAACGTGGCGAACTATCAGGATGCCGGTTTCACCGTGTTCCACGAGCCACTCGTCGGCGAGTACGAACAGAAAGACGTCGATCGAGTGTTCAGTGCTCTCGACGTCGCGCTGTCGGATCCGGACAGCGTCGTTCTGGTGCACCGTGACCTGGTCGACGACACGATCGCCGGCCTGCTCGCGGGCTATCTCGTGCACTCGAAGCTGGTCACCGATCCGATCCTCGCCATCGCCGTCATCCAGGAGATCCTTGGTCGGCCGCTCGGTCCAGAGGGCAGGGCGCTCGTGCCCGTAGGAGCCTGAGGCCCCGATGGACGGACGAATCGATCTGAACGGCATCCGTGTCTTCGCGCACCATGGCGCGTATCCGGAAGAACGGCAGGCCGGTCAGACGTTCGTGATCGATGTGACGATGCACCTGAATCTCGAGTCGGCCGCCGCGACGGACGATCTGGCGGCGACGATCGACTACGGGGCACTCGCCCAGGCCATCCATCGTCGTGTCGCCGACGAACGCTGGGATCTCATCGAACGCGTCGCCGGCCGTGTGGCAGATCTGGTGATGGAGGATGACCGGGTCGATGCAGTAGAGGTGACCGTGCACAAGCCGGAGGCGCCGATCCCGGTGTCGTTCGACGACGTGTCGGTGACGATCCGGCGGAGCCGATGACACGGGCGGTGGTCGCTCTCGGTTCGAACCTGGGCGATCGGATCGGTCATCTCGAGCTTGCCGTCGCGGCTCTCGCCGGTTGTGGTGAGGTGGTGGCCGTGTCGTCGGTGTATGAGACGGCGCCGGTCGGCGGTCCGGACCAGGGACCGTATCTGAACGCCGTCGCCGTCGTCGAGACGGATCTGGAACCCTACGAGCTACTCGACAGCCTCCTGCGGATCGAGCAGCGAACCGGCAGGGAACGAACGGTCCGGTGGGGGCCGCGCACCCTCGACCTGGACCTGATCCTCTACGGGGACCGGGTGCTCGACGACGAGCGTCTGACGGTGCCGCATCCCCGGCTCGCGCAACGCCGGTTCGTCCTCGAGCCGCTCGCGGAGGTGTGGCCGGGCGCGGTGCTACCCGACGGGAGGCCGGTCACCGGCCTGCTCTCCGGCGTGCAAGACCAGAGCGTGTCGCGGAGGCAGCAACGTCTGGAGGCGCGTCCGGAGACGTTCACTTCTCGGGGTGGCTGGTGGGTGACGGCACAGGGCGTGGTACTCGTCGCGGCGGCAGTGGCACTGGTCATGGATGCGGGCTCGCCGGCCTGGCCGGCCTGGGTCATCTCGTTGGGCGCGATCCTGGTGGTTGCGGGTGTCATCCAATCGCTGCTCGGATCGCGGCACCTGGGTGCAAATCTGACGCCGTACCCGCAGCCGCTGCCGTCGGCGAAGCTCGTGGCATCGGGCGCCTACCGGTGGGTGCGGCATCCGATCTACGGAGGAATCGTGCTGCTGCTCGTGGGCGCGGCACTGCTCCGGTCGAGCCTCGCCGCGCTGGTCGTCGGGATCGTCGGCGCGGCGTTCTTCTGGATGAAGGCCCGCCTCGAGGAGCGGCGTCTCATGGAGCACTACCCGGGATACGCGGCGTACCGGGCGCACGTGAGGAAGCGGCTGATCCCCTGGGTCGTGTGACGACGATCAGGATTCCGGCGACAGCTCCCAGACCTGGGCCTTCCACAACAGGCGGGAGCCTCGCCGGGTGACCGTGACGATCTTGCGGTCGATCAGGTCTTTGAGCGTGGCGCTTGCCGCCAGTTGACTCGGCAGTGGGATCGGCCGGTTGGTGAGTGCCTTGACTCTTCCATAGAGGGCACGAGCCCGCTGGATGATCGCGGCCTCGTCCTGAAGCGTGCCCGTCGGCAGGAAGAGCCTCCCCATCGGCCGGAGCCTGCGTTTCGCCTCCTCCAGCATGCGGATCGGCAGTTCGCTGCCACGCGGACCGCCGCCGCCTTTGGTCGGGAACCAGCCGCTGTCATCGGCGAGCCGGTCCGGGATGCCGGAGACGTCACCGATGATCACGTCGGCTTCGACGTCGTCGGGAATCGGTGCGAACAGGTCTCCCTGGTAGAAGATGATCTTGTCGGCGACACCGTGCTCGACGGCGTTCGCCGAGCCGACCTCTACGACGTCGGGGCTCTTGTCGACCGCGTGGACCCTGGATGCCCCGAGCTTCGCAGCGATGATCGAAAGGATGCCCGAACCGCAACCGACGTCGATGACGATGTCACCCGGTTCGACGTGCAGCACCTCGGCGAGCAGCCCGGAGATCGTCGACGGCCGGAACGTCGTATCGGAGATGCGCAGACGCATCGGCCCCAGCCGGCCTTTCCAGTTGATGTTGCTACCCATGGCACTCTCCTCGTGTCGTCACCTCACCCTATTCGGATCCCGGGTGTGTGCACGGCAGGTCTCAGAATTATGACTCGCCGTGCGGGCGTTTGGTTGCAGACCGGCCACTACGCTGCGCCGTCATGACCATCGGTGGCAGATGATCGATCGATTGCTCACGACGTTGGGGGCGTGGTCGCCCTTGCTCGTCTTTGCTCTCGCCACAGGGGAGAGCGCCGCGTTTCTCGGACTGTTTCTCCCTGGAGAAGTGACGGTGATTCTCGGCGGGGTGCTCGCCGGAACGGGGGTCGTGTCCCTCTGGGTCATGTTGGCCGCGGCGGTTCTCGGCGCGGTGATCGGTGACTCGATCGGGTTCTGGATGGGCGGCCACTTTGGGCCGGCGGTGCTTCGCAGGCCACGCCTCGCCAGGTTCGCCGGGCGGCTCGACGCTGCCGAGGCGAGTCTGGCCCGGCGAGGGTGGTCGGCACTCGTCGTCGCACGGTTCACGTCGTTCCTCCGGGCGGTCGTCCCGTTCGCCGCCGGGATGGCGAAGATGCCGTACGGACGATTCGTCGTCGGCAATGTCATCGGCGGCGTGCTCTGGGGGAGCATCCTCACACTCGTCGGGTATCTGGCCGGTGACAGTTGGCGGGAGGTGGAACACTGGCTGTTGCGCGGTGGCTTGATGCTCGCGGGTGCGATCGTCGTGCTCGGCGTCATCGTGTGGGCGAGCCGTTGGGTTGCGGGGCATCGAGAGAAGGTGCTCGGATGGCTCGACCCGTTGCTGCGGACGCGTGTCGTTCGAGCCCTCGCGGACCGGTTGGAGGGCCCTTCGAGGCGGATGGCTCCCCTCCTGTATCTGTGGCCGGTCGCGGTAGTCATCGTCGGTGGTTTGTGGCTGTTCGGCGGGCTTCTCCAAGACGTGCTCGGCCAGGAGGAGTTCTTCTTCTTCGACAAGCGGGCGCTCGAGTACGTGGCCACACACCAGATACCGGCAATCGTGCAGGTGGCGCGGTGGCTCGCCACGACTACCCCTCAGTGGGTGATGATGGCGCTCGGTGCCGGCATCGCAACGATCATGATCTGGCGACGCCACATCAATCGCGCAATCGGGGTTCTCGTCGCCGTCGTCGGGCAGTGGCTCATCGTCGAGGTGACACAACTCGTGGTCGACCGGTCGGCACCGTCGCTCACCGCGCTCGGCTCACGTGGCGACTACGGGTTCCCGTCCGAGTACATCGCCGCGCTCGTCACACTCCTCGTGGTCCTCGCCTGGCCGTGGCGGCCGCAAGGGTGGCGTGCAACCACGTTCCGTTTCGGTGCTGTGATACTGATCGCGGCCGCAGTGGGCTTCTGCCGCCTCGTGTTGCTCCTCGAGTATCCGTCGGACGTGCTCGCCGGCGCGGCCGTCGGAGCGGGCTGGACGGTGATGGCGCTCAGCCTGTCAGACCCGCGCACCCAAGCGGCATTCGCCAGAGCCACGAAGCGCCCTCGGAACTAGTGCTCGTCGAGGTGCCCGGAACCCGGTCAGGCGAGCGCCGGGAACGCGACATCGGCGACACCGAAATCCGGAGCGACGAGTCGATCCCGAAGCGGTGTGACATCCATCCGCTTCAGCATGAGGGATCGCAGCACCCCGGCGCCTGCCGTGGCGCCGGCGAGTTGAAAGCCGACGATGCGGCCATCGCTCAAGAACACCTTGCGCATCTGGTCACCCGTGCGCCACCGAAGCTCCTCCGAGCCGCTGCTCGCTCCAACCGTCATCACCGGCACACCGAGATGCTTCAGGCTGTTCATCGTCTCGGAACCCTCATAGGCAACGTCGTAGCCGGCGAGACCATCCGCCACCACCTTCGCCTGCGCGACCGCGTTCGGGAAGATGGCATGAACGTATCGTTCACCGGTGAGGCGATCGAACGTCTCGGCGACATCGCCTGCTGCGCTGATGCCGGGGATGTTGGTTCGAAGGCGATCGTCGACGCGTACACCCCAGCCGACGTCGAGGCCCGAACCGGCGAGGAAGTCGACGTTCGGCTTCACGCCGGTGGCAGCGACGTAGGCGTCGGCCGTCAGCGACTCACCGGAGTCGAGCACGAGATTCTCGACGTTCGTGACACCTTCGAAGCCGGAGGCCTTGGATTCCAGACGAACGACGATTCCCCGCCTCTGCAATTCGGCCAGCACGATCGATGCGGTCTCCAGGTCGAGCGTCCTCGGCATGACACGATCCATCATCTCGACCATCGCGACGTCCACATCGAGCTCGGTCAGTAGAAGCGCGACCTCCACGCCGATGAAGCCTGCGCCGACGATGAGAACCTGTTCCACCTGGCCTCGGCGGACCTCATCGACGAGTTTGGATGCCGCGGTCATCGATTTGAAGTTGAACACGCCTGGGAGATCTCGTCCTTCGATCGGCGCGTACAAGTTGCTCCCCGAGGCGATGACCAGATGGTCGTACGGCACACGGCCGGCACCGTCGAGCATCACGTGCTTCAGCGACGGGTCGATCTCCATCACCCGGGTTCCGGATCGGTAGTCGATGTCGAGACGGTCACAGACGTCACGACCCTTCCAGTAGATCGACTGTTCCCTTCCGGTCACGAAGAAGTCCGCCATCGCCGGAGGCGCATACGGCGGGTACGGTTCCGAAGAGATCATCACGATGTCGGCATCGACACCGTGTGCTCGAAGCTTCTCTGCCACGGTGAGGCCGGCGGGACCGGCCCCGATGATCACGAGTTTCATCAGTTCAGCTCCTGCTCCGTCTCGATGAGGACGTCACAGAGGTGCGTGACGCCGTCGGTGAATGGCGTCCGGGAGTCGTCGAGCAGGGAGCTCAGGTCCGGCTCGATCTCCAGCACGCGCTCGTCGAAGGGGATCACGTGCTGCGAGGTGAACGAGAACCCGCCTTCGGCCTCGATGCGACCGAGGGTGCGCTCGACGTCTTCCGACTTTCGCACCCGGTTGATCACCAGATGCACGGCGGGAATGTCGAGCCCTCGCGCCAGCCTTGCCGTGTTGATCGCCACCTGGATGCCGTTGAACGTCGGATCCGACACCACCACGGCCTGGTGGAACCCCTTGGCGATCGCCCGACCGAAGTGTTCGACTCCGGCTTGGGTGTCCATCAGGACGACTTCGTCGTCGCGGAGTGACAGGTCCCCGACGATGGCGTCGAGGAGCGCGTTCTCCGGGCACAGACAGCCTGCTGCCGGCACGGTCACGGTTCCCATGGCGAGTACGCGGATCCGTTCGTTTGCCGGCACGGCGAATCGATCGACCACGTCGCGCACGTCGGGGTTCAGGCGGAACAGCAGGCCCCACCCATCTCCGGGTCTGGTTCCTGTCTTCTCCTCGACATAGTCGGCATTCTGGCTGAGGGGAACGATTCCCCGAGCTTCGTCGAACGGAAGTCCGAGCGCGTACGGGAGGTTCATCTGCGGGTCGGAATCCACTGTCAGGACGGCGTAGTCGCGCCGGCCGAGAAGCCCGGCGAGGAGGGCGGTGAGACTGGTCTTGCCCACGCCCCCCTTGCCGGTGACGACCACACGAAAACCATCGAGGGGGCCTGCCGTTCGCCGGCTCCCATGTTCATGGCCGTGATCGCTCATACTCCTGCTCCGACCTCCTCCGGCATCGCGATACTGTCCGGTTCGATGAACGCCAAGCCCAACGCCTTCCGCTTGGCTTCGATGTGGCGCCGGATCAACACCGCTGCCCGCTCCGGGTCCGGTTCGATTCCGAACTTGGCTCCAACAACGCCGTCGAGTCCGTCGGTCAGGAGGTTGACGACGTTCTCGCTTCCGAAGATCGGTGGCTGCACGCCCAGTACCGTGTAGATGCCGCTGGCCACGACGTACGCACCGATGGCGACGGCTTTCTCCGAATACCACTCAGGTGCCGCACCGGCCATCGGCAGATCGGAGATGTCGACACCGAGATGGTTCGCGAGGGCTGCCGCCAGCACGAGGACACGGCTGTTGTCCACACACGACCCCATGTGCAGCACCGGCGGGATGCCGAGAGCCTTGGCGATGCCTCCGAGGCCCGTGCCTGCGAGATCCGCGGCTTCGGGAACCAGGTGGCCCGCCTTGCCGTTGGCAATGGCGGCGCAACCGGTGACGACGACCAGGATGTCGTTCTCGATGAGTCGCTGCGTCAAGGTGACATGACCCTTGTCCTGCGGGATCTTCGGGTTGTTGCAGCCGACGATCCCGACTGCGCCGCGAATCTGTCCGTTCTTGATGGCTTCCACCAGCGGTTCGGGGGTACCCCCCAGCGCGGCGAGGATTGCTTCGACGGAGAATCCGGCCATCATCGGTACCGGTTCTCCGGGAATCACGACACGATCTGGGACACGATTGGCGAATGCCTCGACCGCCGTGCGCACGATCTGCCTGCCGATCTCGAGGCCCCGGTGAGGATCGAACGAGATGTGGGTGGCACCCGGGAACTTCGCCTTGTCGGCCGTCGAGATGATCTGTGTATGGAAGCACTTGGCCACGTCCGTCACCGACGGCATGATGCACTGGTAGTCCACGACCATCGCCTCGAGCGCTCCCGTCATGATCACCAGTTCCTGCATCAGGTGGTTGCCGGCCATCGGCACCCCTCTGCGCATCAGGAGTTCGTTGCCGGTGCAGCACAGCCCGACGAGGTTGATGCCTTCGGCGCCCAGTTCCTTCGCCCTGGCGACCAGCTCGGGATCCGTGGCTGCCTGCACGATGACATCCGACAGCAGCGGGTTGTGGCCGTGCAGCGCGATGTTCACATACTCCTCTCGGAGCGTGCCGAGGTTGACCTGGGACATGACCGGTTCCGGTGTGCCGAACATCACGTCCGACAGCTCGGTGGCGACCATCGAACCTCCCCAGCCGTCGGAGAGGCTCGTGCGTAGGCCGTGCAGCAGGATGTTGACGTAGTCGTTGTCGACACCCATGTGGGTACGGTGCAGCATCTCGACGTTCTCCCGGTCGATTCCACGAGGCGTGATCCCCAGCTCCGCCCACTTGGCTCTGCGCACCTCGGGTACACGGTTCAGGAATCCGATACGGTCTTGACGGCTTCCGTAGTCCTCGAAGATGGCCTCGGCCAGTTCGGCGGCAACGTGTGCCGCCGGCCGCCCGTCGCAGGCGATACCGTAGTCCGCAGCGAGATTCCACAGTTTCGCCTCGTCCTTGATCTCGTACCCGCTCGTTTCGCCCTGGGCGGTCTCGAGGAAGACTTCGAGGATGTCACGGCCGTGATCCGAATGTGCGGCCGCGCCGGCAGCGATCGATCGGCCCAGGTTTCGGGCGACGATGGTGTCGGCATCGGCGCCACACACGCCCTTCTGGGGGCCTTCGCCAAAGGGATCGACACGGCACGGACCCATCGCACAATTACGACAGCTCACACCCATCAGACAGTATCCGCACTGAGGTTGCTGGGCGGCGAGGCGCTCCCACACGGTGTCGATACCCTCGAAGTGGGCTCGGCGCAGCATCGTTTGGGCATCCGCCGCGATGCTTTGATTCTCGATTCGATTCGTCATCAGATTCCTCCCGCCACGCGTGCAGCTTCCTTGCCCCAGCCTCGCCAACCCGCCAACGTGTCAGGCTCCATCGGGGCCACGCCGGTGGTGGCGTTGATCGCGAGCGCCGTTTTCTGGATACGTTCCTCCCTCAGGAGGTCGTTCAGTTCCCCGTAGACGAGGGCATTCACCTTGCACACTTCGACACACGCCGGTTCCTCGTCACGCCGAATGCGATCGAAACAGCCGTCGCATTTCGTGGAGACGACACGAGGCGCCGCCGCGTTGGCCTGCAGATGGAACGTGATCGCAGCGAACGGGCACACCATGGCGCACATCGCGCAGGCGATGCACTTGTCGATGTCGACGAGAACGACGCCGAACTGGTCGTTGCGGCCGATGGCCCCGGTCGGGCACACCTGTAGGCACGGTGCGGGGTCGCAGTGGTGGCAACGATTCGGGAACGAACTGCCCATCCACGGCCCGGGCTCTACGTGGATCCGGGGTTTCGGCGGGGGGTTCTCGAAGATTGCGAGGAACGGATCCTTGCTTCTGGAATGCTCGACCGCGCAGGCGAACTCACACTGCCGGCAGCCGATACATCGTTGTGGATTCACGAATACGGTTTTCACATGACCACCTCCTCATGCGATCGTCGGTTGGGCTGTGCGCATGACGGTGGTGCCCGTCGCCGAGTCCCCTTCGAACAGGCGATCGCGATTCCCGGGACGCCGCCGCGAGGGGAGCTGCCCGTCGATGCCGGGTCCGGTCGTCCGAGCGAGTGAACAGACGGGGAAACGCAACGGTGTCGCGGCTCAGAGAGGGGGCCGCTGCGAGGCCAACGACGGGTCTTGGGAGCCCGTCGAGCAGTGCATGGCACGCACCTCGACGATTGTGCGTCGCCCTTCGACGCAAGGCGCGACTGTGCCTTGTTTCGCCAGAGCCGTCGCGTTCGCCTCGCGATCTCGTATCGACCTGAGGTTGCGATACGAGACACGAAGTGCCGAGTGCGAGATGCGTGACGCGCACACCCGCCGATCCACACAACGGCATCGTTCAGCAGGCTCGTGATCGGAGAATCGGACACTACCCCATGATGCCTTCAACGCTAGTCCCGGACGTGTGGCCGTGTCGCTCGCAACCCGTCGTCGCGGCGGACGGCGGGAAGTGGGGGTAGCCTGTTGTCCGGTCGGGTACCGCGGACTCGAACCGGGAGGTTCCGTTGAACATCATCCTCGCCGGACCGGGGCGTGCAGGCACGGCGTTGTGTCTGGCTGCGGCGTCGGCAGGTCACCGCGTCGTCGCAGTGCTCGGACGCCGGCCCGAAGCCGTCGAGGGAGCCGCGGCGCGATTCGATGCCGTTGCATTCGGCTTCGACGATGATCTGCCCGCGGTGGACCTGCTCATGGTGGCGGTGCGGGACGACGCCATCGAAGAGGTCGCCGATCGGTTGGCACCACGTGCGTCCAACGTCGGCGCTGCGGTTCACCTCAGTGGTCTGAAGCCGGCAGCGGCGCTCGCCCCGCTGGCCGATGCGGGTCTGGCGACCGGGGTTCTGCATCCGCTCCAGACGCTGCCGACTCCCGAAGCCGGAGCCGAGGCGCTTCCGGGTTCATGGTTTGCCGTCACCGCACACGATCCGGTCCTCCGATCGGATCTCGAGGATCTCGTCGCGTCGATCGGCGGGCACCCGTTTGCGCTGGACGATGAAGATCGTGCCCTCTATCACGCCGCCGCCGCGACCGCAGCGAACGACACGGTCGCCGTGCTGGCGCTTGCAGCGAACCTGTTCGCAGCGGCAGGTGTTCCTTTCGACGCGGCCCGTCCGCTCGTCGAGGCCGTCGTCGCCAACGCATTCCGGCTCGGTCCGAAGGAGTCGTTGACCGGTCCGATCGCGCGAGGTGACGTCGGGACGGTCGTCGCCCAACTGCAGGCCGTCGCCGATCGTGTGCCGGAGGAGGCCGACCGGTTCCGGAGGCTCGGTAGGGTCGTAGCCGAACTGGCAGGGACCCGAGGCATCTTCGAGGAGATTCTGTGAACATCGTCACCACGTTCGAGGAAGCTCGAGCAGCGAGACGGGGCGTCGTCGCCCTCGTGCCGACGATGGGCTACTTCCACGAGGGGCATCTGTCGTTGATCCGTAGTGCGCGCACCGGTGCCGACACGGTGTTGGTCAGCCTGTTCGTCAACCCTCTCCAGTTCGGCGAAGGCGAGGACCTGGACCGGTATCCCCGCGACCTGGATCGGGACGCCTCCCTCGCCGACGACGCGGGCGCCGACGTGCTGTTCGCTCCCCCCGTCGAGACGATGTACCCGGTGGACCCGGCGACGCGGGTCACTGTCGGCTCGCTCACAGACCACCTCTGCGGTCCCTACCGGCCGGGGCACTTCGAGGGCGTTGCGACGGTGGTCGTCAAGCTCTTCGCCGGACTTCAGCCCGACCTCGCCTTGTTCGGGCGCAAGGACGCCCAGCAGCTCGCGATGCTGCGCCGACTCGCCGTCGACCTGTCGTTTCCGGTTCGGGTGATTGGACGGCCGATCGTGCGTGAACGGGACGGGCTGGCGCTTTCGAGCCGCAACGTCTACCTGTCGGCCGATCAGCGCCGATCCGCGCTCGCGCTGTCGCGTGGCCTCGCACGCTCCGCCATGGCGGCACTCGACGGGGAGCGGTCGGCGACCGCATTGGAGTCGATCGTTGAGACCGAATGCGATCAGACCCCCGGAGTCGACATGCAATACGTGCAACTCGTCGACGCGCAAACGGTGCAACCGATTCCGGAACTCGACCGTGATGCGTTCCTGGCCGTCGCCGCTCTCGTCGGGACGACACGACTCATCGACAATGTCCATTTCTGGCTGGATGAAGGCAAGCTCACCTACGAGCTTGGTGAACGTCTCGACCGGGCGACAATTCTGGGAGGCAACTGACATGCTGCTCGCCATCGACATGGGCAACACGCAGACCGTCGTGGGGCTGCTGGAGGGCGCGAAACCGGCTCACCACTGGCGGTTCGCAACCGACCGTTCCCGCACCGCCGACCAGTATCGGCTCCTCCTGCACGGGTTCTTCGATCTCGATGGCATCAGCGCCGACTCGGTCACCGGTGTCGTCATCTCGTCGGTGGTGCCGCATGCCACCGAGGCGCTTCACGCGGCTGCCGAGCTGTTCGACTCCGCAGAGGTCCTCATCGTGGGACCGGGCATCAAGACCGGCATGCCGATCCTGATCGACAATCCGAAGGAGGTGGGCGCGGACAGGATCGTCAACGCGGTTGCCGCGAGACAGATCTATGGGACCCCCGTCGTGGTCGTGGACTTCGGCACCTCGACCAACTTCGACGTCGTTTCCCGGGAAGGCGAGTACCTGGGTGGCGCGATCGCTCCGGGTCTGGAAGTCTCCATGGACGCGCTCGTGGCGGCGACCGCCGCGTTGCGGGGAGTTGCCCTCGAGCCGCCTCGCGCGGCGACGGGCAAGGGCACCGTCGAGGCGATACAGTCGGGTCTGCTCTACGGACATGCGGGCCTGGTCGACGGGATCATGGCTCGAATCATCGACGAGCTGGGACCGGACACGGCCACGGTTGCCACCGGTGGGCTCGCTTCGGTGATCGTCCCGCACTGCCACACCGTCGACCGTATCGACGAGTTCCTGACGCTGTCCGGTCTTCGGCTGCTCTGGGAACGCAACGCGGGGTAAGGTGCTGCGGCCATGACCGACGAACACGAGACTCGGCTGTCCGACGAAGATCCCCTTGTCGCGCACCCGCTGACCGCACGGCGCCTCGCCAAGGTGGAGGCGTTGAGGGCACTTGGTGAGGAGCCCTATCCGCAGCGTTTCGAGAGGACCGCCACTGCGGCCGATCTCGCCGGGGAGTACGCAGATCTCGATCCGGGATCGTCGACGGGCACGATGGTGTCGGTAGCGGGTCGGGTGGTGAACATTCGACGTCTCGGCAAGTTGAGCTTCTGCGTCCTGCAGGACGTCACCGGACAGGTCCAGCTCTTCGTCGACAGGCGCACCATGGGAGACGACCGTTTCGAGCGGTTCGACGAGGACATCGATGCCGGCGACTGGGTCGGCGCGACCGGCGAGGTCATCACGACCCGCCGAGGCGAACTGAGTGTGCGCACCGGCGAGATCCGTCTGCTCTCCAAGGCGTTACGGCCGCTGCCGGAGAAGTGGCACGGGCTCCGGGACAAGGAGAGCAGATTCCGTCTGCGGTACCTCGATCTGCTCACCAACGAGCAGGCGAGGCGGGTCGCCCAGGTGCGGATCGACACGGTCGCCGCGCTCCGGAGTGCCTTCGCGGAGCAGGGGTTCGTCGAGGTCGAGACACCTATGTTGCAGTCCGAGGCGGGTGGCGCGCTCGCTCGGCCGTTCGTGACCCACCACAACGCGCTGGATATCGACATGTACCTGCGCATCGCCACGGAACTGCACCTCAAGCGGCTCGTCATCGGAGGGATGGAGAGAGTCTTCGAACTGGGCAGGGTCTTTCGCAACGAGGGAGTCGACGCGACGCACAACCCCGAATTCACGACTCTGGAGGCATACCAGGCGTTCGCCGACTATCACGACGTGATGGACCTGATGGAGCGCGTCATCGCCTCGGTTGCCGAGGCCGCCACGGGCGGAGCAGTCATCGAGTACCAGGGCAGGACGCTCGATTTCACGCCGCCTTATCGGCGCGTCCGGCTTCTCGATCTCGTGGCCGAGGCGGCCGGCGTGGAGATCTCCTTCGACCACACACGTGAGGAGTTGGCCGACGTGTGCCGGCAACATGGCATCTCGGTGCATCCGGTCTGGGGCAAGGGCAAGCTGATCGTCGAACTATACGAGCGCCTTGTAGAGCCGAACTTGTGGGAGCCGACGTTCGTGATCGACTTTCCGAAGGAGACCTCTCCGCTCGCCAGGGAGCATCGTGATGATCCGAACCTGACGGAACGGTTCGAGCTGTTCGCCGGGGGGATGGAGTTGTGCAACGCGTTCAGCGAGCTGATCGACCCCGTCGACCAGCGGGCGCGCTTCGAGGCTCAGGCCCGGGCCAAGGCCGAAGGCGAGGAGGAGACCCACCCGGTGGACGAGGACTTCCTCAGGGCGCTCGAATACGGGATGCCGCCCACCGGCGGACTCGGGATCGGCGTGGATCGGCTCGTGATGTTGCTTGCCGACGAATCGACGATTCGTGAAGTGGTCCTATTCCCGACGATGCGCCCCGAATAACCGTTCTCGTGACGCTTCGATGGGTTGGTTCCCGTCAACCGTCACGAGAACAGGGTTTTGAGTCTTTGCACCGCCTCGCTGATGTCCCCTGTCGACTCCGCGTAGCAGAACCGCACATACCGGTTCCCCTTGGCCGGGTCGAAGTCGATTCCCGGCGTGGCCGCCACGCCGGTCTTCTCCAGCCACGTACGGCAGAGCTCCTGGCTGTCGTCGGTGATGTGCGAGACATCGGCGTAGACGTAGAAGGCACCTTCGGCGGGAGCGAGTCGTGTGATCCCACATGCGGCGAGACCTTCGATGAGGATCCGGCGGTTCGTCGCATAGCGGGCGACGTTGGCGTCGAGCTCCGCCGTGGAGTCGAACGCGGCCACCGCGGCGACCTGTGAGAGTGCCGGAGCGGAGATGAACAGGTTCTGGGCGAGCCGCTCCACGGGGCGAACGAGGTCGTCCGGCAGGATCAGCCATCCGAGGCGCCATCCCGTCATCGAGTAGTACTTGGAGAAGCTCTGTACGACGACGGCCGACTCGGAGTGCGCCGTGGCCGTCGGCGCCACGGGCCCGTAGGTGATTCCGTGGTAGATCTCGTCCGACAGCATGCGGATGCCTCGCTCCTGCGCATAGGAGGTGAGGGTTCGCATCTCTGCGGTCGTGAGAATCGTTCCGGTCGGATTCGCGGGGCTGGCGACCACGAGACCGTCGAGGGGCCCTACGGCGTCGAGCAGTCTCGGCGTCGGATTGAACCTCGTGTCGGGACCGACCGGGATCGGCACGACCGCGACGTCCAACGCTTCGAGGATGTTTCGGTACGCCCCATAGCCGGGTTCGGTGATCGCCACCCGATCTCCGGCGTCGAACGCGGCGAGCGTTGCGAGCACGAACCCTCCCGATGCTCCGACCGTCACCGCTACACGTTCGGTCGGCACATCGACACCGTACGCCTCCTCGTAGTGGGTCGCGATCCGGTCGCGAAGCTCCGGGATGCCGGTGGCATCCGTGTAGCCGAGCCGCTCGGTCTCGAGTGCCTTCGCCGCCGCCTCCCGCACCGGCGCGGGTGCGGGCGTCGATGGCTGGCCGACTTCGAGGTGGAGCACGTCACCGGTGGCCCGTTCCCGTTTTGCAGCGGCTTTCATCACTTCCATCACGTAGAACGGAGCGACTTCGGATCGGCGGGAGCACTTCACACCTCGGAGGGTAGCCCGCACGCCGGCGGCTCCCGATGCGGGGTGGGAGCGGCGCGGCGGCCGCCAACCGTTCGGCCCGAGGTCAGGCCTCTGTCAGCTCGCCGTCGACGGCGAGCGTGCGATCGAACGCATCGATGCCGGAGAGCGTGCCCGTGACGATCACCGCATCCCCGGGTTGGAGGCGGCCCGCGGCAGACGCCACGACCACCTTGACGGTCAGCGGGCCGAACAGATCGGTGTCGAGGGACCCGACGTCGACCGTCACACCTGATTCCGACCGCTCGGCCACGGTGCCGTTCCAGCGGATCCGCCGCCCGGCGTACCGTTCTTCGAATATCGCCGCCATCTCGAAGCTGAGCTGACGACCTCCGAAGAGCGCATCGGCGACATCGAGTGGATCGGGCCCGGCCGGCGGGGCGCCGGCTGCGACCTCGGGGACGATGTCGCTCGGTTCGGCCGCCGGGGAGACCGTCACGAACTCGCCCGTCTCCGGATCGAGTATCTCCTCGGGAGAGAACGTCTCGGCAGGTGGCTCAACGGCAGGTGGCTCAACGGCAGGTGGTTCCTCGGCAAGAAGCTCCTGCGCGTCCCACGGCTGGAACGGGTCCGGTGGCAGCGGAGGCAAAGCCTCGTGGCTGGAGTCGCTGCGCCGTGGTGGCGTCTGCCCACCTTGCGCGAGAACCATGCCCATGGCGAGGAGACGTTGTGCCGTCTGCACGATCCTGTCCGGCTTGCGTTCAACGGTCCTGCGGTCGAACACGATGTGGTCCTCGGTGATCTTCGCTGCCGGCAGTGCCACCAGGAGTTCGCGCACCGCCTCGCGCACCGTTGGGGTCAGGACGGTCTCCAGCCGGTCCGGGTCGCTGGTCTTGACCGTGAACTCCTCGTCGAACGCGCCGTCGCCCGTCTCGGCGTCCTGGGCTCCCAGGAACTCCGAGACTCTCGATATTCCCGTCTTGCGAGTCACTTGCAGGTCCACGTCGAGCGACGGGTACTGAACACGGTATCTCGTCGCTTTCGAGTTGCCGGACGAGCGCACGTCGATCGTGAGGTGCAACCCGTCGACCGAACCTTCGATCCTTGGAGGGGCCAGGGAGTTCTTCTTCTGATAGGCGACGCCCAGCACGCGAGCTGCCGCCTTCCACGACCCGGCGAGTTGACTGCTCGAGAACAGGGATGACACGATTCCGACGCCGATTGCGAGGACGACGATGAGAGAGAGATCCATACAGACCAGTCTACGGACCGACTACCGGCCAAGGCATTAGAAACGTGCCTGCTCGACCTGGGCCAGCAGGTAGTCGCCGAGGCCGGACAGCACGCTCCTGGCGGGGATCGGTGGAAGATCGGTGATGACCGAGGCCGCCGTCAGGGCTCTCGTGCGGGCCTCGTCGAGTACCTGATCGACGAAACCACCGGCACGAATCATGCGGATGACCTCGTCGATCGCTCCTGCGGTGTACGGATGTTCGGCCAGAAGCTCTCGGATGTGCGGTCCGTCGGTTCCTTCGAGCGCGTAGAGCAGGGGCAGCGTGAACTTGCCTTCGCCGATGTCTGATCCCGCCGGCTTTCCGAGGAATTCGTCGGTGGCGACCAGATCGAGGGCATCGTCGGTGACCTGGAAGATAACGCCCAGTTCCGATGCCCACGCGCTCAGCGCCTCGACCGTGGCAGGCGCCGCGTCGGCTGCCATCGCCCCCACGCGGGCCGACGCCCGGATCAACGATGCCGTCTTCATCTCCACCACCCGGTAGTACTCGTCCGGTCCATGATCGAGGTCGAAGTCCAACTGCAGCTCCAACGTTTGTCCTTCGACGAGTTCCGCATAGGTGCGGGAGAGAAGTCGAACGGCGTCGCGTCCGAGCCTGTCCGCAGCGAGTTCGGTCGCGCGGGCCATGAGGAAATCACCGGCGAGGATTGCGATCGTGTTGCCCCAGTTCGTGTTCGCAGAACCGGTTCCGCGACGGGTCTCCGCTTCGTCGATGACGTCGTCGTGGTAGAGGCTGCCGACGTGGATGAACTCGACGGCCACGCCGGCGTCGACGACGCGACCATCGATCGATCGGCCGAACTCTCCTGCGATCTGCGCGAGGAGGGGACGGAAGCGTTTGCCGCCGGCGAGCAGGAGGTGTTGCGCGATGTCGGTGAGGAACCCGTAGTCCGACGTCGACACTTCGGCCAGGCGCGTCTCGACACGGCGCATGCGGTCCCAGACATCGGGAATCGGGACCAGGTCCTCGAGTTTCGGTGCGTCCACGCAGGGTCTCCGTCGTCGGAGCCTCATGGTAGCGACCACGGCGAAAGGGACCGGTGTCGGGCATCGCCGTGCATGATCGGGCCGTTCATGTCGGAAATACGGCTCAGTTCGGATGATGATCGTGTCGATGAGCGTTGTAATGGGTGCAGGTGCTCGTGACGAGGTATCCTGCGTCTGGGTTGGAAAGGGCCGTCGCTATACTTGCTGCATGTCTCCCCCATCTGTTTGGGGGGCTAAGGACAGGAGGCACAAGGCCGTGTTCGAGCGATTCACAGACCGGGCTCGCAGAGTCGTGGTTCTCGCCCAGGAAGAGGCGCGCCTACTCAACCACAACTACATCGGCACAGAGCACATCCTCCTCGGCCTCATCCACGAGGGTGAGGGAATCGCCGCTCAGGCGCTCCAGTCGCTCGGTGTGAACCTCGACGGCGTCCGGACACAAGTCGTGGAGATCATCGGTCAGGGCCAGCAGGCTCCGAGTGGACACATTCCGTTCACACCCCGGGCCAAGAAAGTCCTCGAATTGTCGCTGCGAGAGGCGTTGCAGCTCGGCCACAACTACATCGGCACCGAGCACATTCTCCTCGGCCTCATCCGCGAAGGCGAAGGCGTGGCCACACAGGTGCTCCAGAACCTGAACGCCGATCTTCCACGAGTTCGACAGGCCGTCATCCAACTGCTCTCCGGTGTGCAAGGTGAAGAACGTTCGTCCGCACAGGGGAGCGGTGGGGGAGGACGCGAGACCTCCGGTTCGGGCTCCACGATTCTCGACCAATTCGGTCGGAACCTCACTCAGCTGGCCCGTGAGCACAAACTCGACCCCGTGATCGGGCGTCAACGCGAAATCGAACGGGTGATGCAGATTCTGTCTCGCCGAACGAAGAACAATCCCGTCCTCATCGGCGAACCGGGAGTCGGCAAGACCGCCATCGTCGAAGGTCTCGGGCAGCGCATCGTCGCGGGTGAGGTCCCTGAGACCTTGCGCGGCAAGCAGGTGTACACACTCGACCTCGGAGCTCTGGTGGCAGGATCGCGATATCGAGGCGACTTCGAAGAACGTCTCAAGAAGGTCTTGAAGGAGATCAAGGGTCGCGGCGACATCCTGCTGTTCATCGATGAGATCCACACGCTCGTCGGTGCAGGTGCCGCAGAAGGTGCCATCGACGCGGCGAGCATTCTCAAACCGATGCTGGCTCGCGGCGAGTTGCAGACGATCGGCGCAACGACGCTGGAGGAGTACCGCAAGTACCTGGAGAAGGATGCCGCCCTCGAGCGGCGCTTCCAGCCGGTGCAGGTGGATGAGCCGGACGTGGCCGAGACGATTCAGATCCTCGAAGGTCTCAAGGACCGGTACGAGGAACACCACAGTGTTCGTTATACGGACGACGCCCTGGTGAGCGCAGCGAATCTGGCCGACCGGTACATCTCCGACCGGCACCTTCCGGACAAGGCGATCGACCTGATCGACGAGGCCGGCAGCAGGATGCGGATCACGCGGACCGGGTCGTCGCCCGATCTCAAAGACGTCGACGTTCGGATTCAGGATGTTCGCGGCCAGAAGGCGGAAGCCGTCCAGGCGCAGCAGTTCGAACGTGCCGCGCAGCTTCGAGATCAGGAGCGTCAGCTCATCGCGGAACGAGCCGAGCGTGAACAGGCGCTCAAGGCGAGTGGTGCGCCGGCGGCCTGGGTGATCGACGAAGAGGAGATCGCAGAGGTCCTCGCACAATGGACGGGGATCCCGGTTCACCGGTTGACCGAGGAGGAGACCGAGCGGCTCATCCACATGGAAGAGAAGCTGCACGAACGGATCATCGGCCAGCACGACGCCATCGTTGCGGTCTCGAAGGCGATCCGCCGCACCCGCGCAGGGTTGAAGGACCCCAAGCGTCCTGCCGGCTCCTTCATCTTCCTCGGACCCTCCGGGGTGGGGAAGACCGAGACGGGGAAGGCCCTCGCACAGTTTCTGTTCGGTGACGAAGACGCACTCATCCAGCTCGACATGTCCGAGTACATGGAGAAGCACACGGTCAGCCGTCTCGTCGGCTCGCCGCCCGGGTACGTCGGCTACGACGAGGGCGGTCAGCTCACCGAGGCGGTACGGCGCAAGCCCTTCTCCGTCGTTCTGTTCGACGAGATCGAGAAGGCCCATCCGGATGTGTTCAACACACTGCTGCAGATTCTCGAAGACGGGCGCCTCACCGATGCGCAGGGCCGCCAGGTGGACTTCAAGAACACCGTCATCATCATGACGTCCAACCTCGGGACCTCCGAACTCCGCAAGAAGGCGATCGGGTTCGTGGCCGGTTCGGGTGAGGTCAGTTACGAGATGATGCGGGACAAGATCCACGAGCAGCTCAAGAAGCATTTCCGGCCCGAGTTCCTCAACCGTATCGACGAGGTGATCGTGTTCCACGAGCTCGCCGTCGGCGAGGTCAAGGAGATCATCGATCTCATGCTCGTGAGGGTGCGGGACCAGCTCAGATCGCGGAGCCTCGAGCTCGTCTTGAGCGACGCCGCCAAAGAGCACCTGGCAACACAAGGCTACGATCCCGAACTCGGGGCCAGGCCGTTGCGCCGGGCGATTCAACGGCTGCTGGAGGATCCGCTCTCCGAGCGTGTCCTGAAGGGCGATTTCAAGGCGGGCGGCACGATCGTGGTCGACCGTACCGAAGGTTCGGACGTCCTCGATTTCGAGATGATCGAGGCACCGGACCAGCCGCCCGTGGAGCTGGCAGGCTCGGAAGGCTGAGGCCGGTTGTCGGCCGCCTGACCGGTCGTCCAGCTTCTTCGCTTGCGTGGGGAGTGGCTACACTGATTTGTGATTCTGGGCCGAACGGCCCGTGCTCACTACTCAGGAGGGCGTGTTGAAGATTCGAAATAGAGCGCTGTTGGTGCTCGTGGTATTCGCGCTCATTGCTGCGGCATGTTCCAGCACGGCGGAGACCACGACAACGACAGCACCTGCGACAACGACAGCACCTACGACGACGGCCGCACCGCTGCCCGGCGCGGGTATTACGGTCGGCATGGCCTACGACATCGGTGGACGCGGCGACAAGTCGTTCAACGACGCGGCCGCCCGCGGTCTCGACAAGGCCAAGACCGACTTCGGCATCGAGGCGCAGGAGCTCGAGCCGACGACTGGTGGCGAAAACCGTGAAGAGAACCTTCGGTTGCTGTCCGAGGCCGGCGATCCGCTCATATTCGCCATTGGATTCGCCTTTGCCGACGGGGTTACCGCCACTGCTGCCGACTTCCCTGACATCAAGTATGCGATCGTCGACTCGGTCGTCGATGCACCGAATGTTGCCTCGCTCGTGTTCGCAGAGGAGCAGGGTTCGTACCTGGTCGGCGCTGCCGCCGCACTCAAATCCAAGACCGGCAAGATCGGCTTCATCGGTGGCGTCGAAGTCGATCTCATCAAGAAGTTCGAAGCCGGTTACATCGCCGGGGCCAAGGCGGTGAATCCTGACATCGAGGTCATGACTCAGTACCTGACGCAGCCGCCGGACTTCAGCGGGTTCGGCGATCCGGCCAAGGGCAAGGAAGCTGCGTTGGCGATGTTCCAGCAGGGCGCGGACGTCGTGTACCACGCAGCCGGTGGTTCCGGTGGCGGCCTTTTCCAGGCCGCGAAGGAATACTCCGATTCGAGCGGCACGCATGTGTGGGCGATCGGTGTCGACTCTGACCAGTACCTTGGTGTCGGTGCCGATCTGCAGCCGTATATTCTCACGTCGATGCTCAAGCGTGTGGACACGGCCGTGTACGACACGACGAAGGACTTCGTCAACGGAACCTTCACCAGCGGCGTCCACGTCTTCGACCTCAAGGTCGACGGTGTCGGATACGCCACGTCGGGCGGTTTCATCGATGACATCGTGCCGCAGCTCGAGGACTTCAAGGCGAAGATCATTTCGGGCGAGATCACCGTTCCAACGACCCCGTAACCTTCGATAAGACGAAATGGAGCCGAGAGGCCCGAGGCGCTAGCCTCGGGCCTCTCTTCGCGAACGGACGACAGTGGCAGGATCACAGGGCGGCGCCCCGGCGGTTGAGCTGCGGGGCATCACGAAACGGTTCCCCGGCGTCGTCGCGAATGATCACGTGAATCTGCGGGTCATGCCGGCCGAAGTCCACGCCGTCGTCGGTGAGAACGGAGCCGGCAAGTCGACGTTGATGAAGATTCTCTACGGGATGCAGGCCCCCGATGAAGGGCAGATCCTCGTGGGCGGCGACGTGGTTCGGTTTCGCAGCCCGAAGGAGGCGATCAATGCCGGCATCGGCATGGTCCACCAGCACTTCATGCTCGCCGACCAGCTCACCGTACTGGAGAACATCGTGCTGGGCTCGGAGCCGCGTTCTGGACTGGAGATCGACTTCCAGGGTGCAAAGGCGAGGCTCGAGGAGCACTCGACCGCGTACGGTCTCACCGTGGACCCGGACGTACTCGTCGAGGAGCTTTCGGTCGGCGAGCGCCAGCGCGTGGAGATCCTCAAGGTCCTCTTTCGCGGTGCACGCATCCTGATTCTCGACGAACCGACTGCCGTCCTCGTGCCGCAGGAGGTCGACGAACTGTTCGAGTCGATGCGAGAGCTGACGCGTGAAGGCGTCACGATCATCTTCATATCGCACAAGCTGGATGAGGTACTCACGATTGCGGATGCGATCACCGTCATCCGTCGCGGCAAGACGATCGACACGGTCCTGCCGACCGACGTGGACGCCCGCAAACTCGCCGAGATGATGGTCGGCAGTGAACTTCCGACGCCGGAGACCCACGAATCCACCATTCAGGACAAGGTCCTCCTGAGGGTCGAGGGACTGACGGTCCGGTCCGAGAAAACCGACAGGACGATCCTCGAAGATGTGTCGTTCACCATCCGCCAGGGCGAGATCGTCGGAATCGCCGGAGTGGAGGGCAACGGTCAGGCCCCGCTCGTCGAGGCATTGATGGGGATGCTCTCTCTCGAACGTGGAACCGTCGAACTGCTCGGCAGCGAGATCACGAAGTGGACCAACCTCCGACGACGTGAGGCAGGGCTCGGACTGATCCCTGAGGATCGGCAGCGGCAGGGGTTGCTGTTGCCGGCACCGCTGTGGGAGAACGCCATGCTGGGACATCAGACGGTCCCACCGTTCAGTCGCGGGTTCTGGATCGATCGCGATGGTGCCCGTAGGCGCACCGGGGACATCATCAGCTCCTATGGGGTCATGACCCCGGGGGTCGACGTTCCGGCCATGGCCCTCTCGGGCGGCAACCAGCAGAAGCTGATCGTCGGACGCGAGATGCTGGCGGAACCGGCCGTGCTGATCGCCGCACAGCCGACGCGAGGGATCGACGTCGGCGCCCAGGCGTCGGTGTGGGATCAGCTGCGCAACGCCCGCGCCGCGGGGCTGGCCGTGTTGTTGATCTCTGCCGATCTGGAAGAGCTCATCGGCCTTTCGGACACGCTGTATGTGATCTTGCGTGGCCGACTGGTTGCACAGCTCGATCCGAAGACCGCAACGCCTGAAGAACTCGGGTCCTACATGACCGGTGTGAGGAGCGCGACGTGAACCTGCGCCGAATGCTGATGAGCCTCCTGGCGCCGATCGGAGCACTGGCGTTCTCTTTCGTCGTCGCGTCCGTCGCCCTGCTGCTGGTGGGAGTGAACCCGCTCACGGCGTTCGCGGAGATGGGCAAGTTTGCCTGGAGTGAGGCGTCGCTGGTCTCCATCGCCAATCGGACGGTGCCGCTGTTCCTCTCGGGCCTGGCGGTCGCCATCGGGTTCAAGATGGGACTGTTCAACATCGGTGTGGAAGGCCAATACCTCCTGGCAGCCGTGTTCGCCGCCTACCTCGGAGCACTCGTCAACCTGCCTCCGGTGCTGCACGTTCTCTTCATCATCTTGGTCGCAATGGTCGTCGGTGCTCTGTGGTCCGGCATCGCCGGCGTGTTGAAGGTCAAGCGGGGCGTTCATGAGGTGATCAGCACGATCATGCTCAATGTGATAGCGGTCGGGCTGGTTGCCTGGCTCTTGGCGAACTTCTTTCGAAAGGTCGATCCGGGGGACCTGAACATCAAGACGGCGAAACTGCCAGAAAGCGCCTGGTTCCCGTCGTTGAATCCCGTGTTGAATGCCATCGGAATCAAACCGCCTCCCGGTCCCACGATGCAGGGCTTCCTGCTCGTCGCGATCGTGGTCGGGATCATCTACTACCTGCTCGTCTGGCGTAGCCGGTACGGATTCGAGCTGCGCTCTTCCGGCATCAACCCCGACGCCGCGCGGATGAGCGGCGTCAATCCGGACCGGATGGTCGTCCAGACGATGCTCATCTCCGGGGCGCTCGCCGGACTCGTCGGCATCTCGCCGCTCCTGGGCTTCTTTCACAGGTATACCCAGGACTTCTCGACGGGACTCGGGTTCACGGGCATCGCCGTCGCGTTGCTGGGAAGGAACCATCCCGTGGGCATTGGGCTCGGTGCGTTCCTCTTCGCTCTCATGGATCGCTCCGCGCTGATCCTCGATCTGAGAGGCATTCCGAGAGAGATCGTGACGATCATCCAGGGGGTGGTCGTGCTCGCCGTGGTGGTCGCCTACGAGATCGTCACGCGTATGACCCAGCGCCAAGAGGTCGCCGCTGCTGCCGAGGCGGCGAAGACGGACCTGGTGGAGGCGGCGTGAAGCTCTGGCAGCCGAAGACGAAGCTGGGGCGCCGACTGTGGGCCGCAACCCTGTGGGGGTCCTCGGGGATCCTCGTGCTCTCCATCGTGCAATCCATAGCCGGCACTCAGGAGCTGACGTCACATGGCACGTTCGGTGCCGCGCTTCGTCTCGCCATGCCGATCATGCTCGCCGGTCTCGGTGCGGTGTACTCGGAACGAGCCGGTGTCGTCAACATCGGTCTCGAAGGCATGATGATCATGGGTACCTGGTTCAGCGCGTGGGGCGCCTGGCAGTTCGGGAATCCATGGTGGGGTGTCGTGTTCGGCATCATCGGCGGGGCGATCGGTGGTCTGATCCATGCCATCGCGACCGTCACCTTTGCCGTCGACCACATCGTGTCTGGTGTGGCGGTCAACATCCTCGCCGTAGGGGGGATGCGGTTCCTGTCGGCCGTGTCGTACGCCCCGGACAGCGGCGGCGGCGCCACGCAGTCGCCCCACGTGGCAGGGATCGGCACGTTCAGCCTGCCATTCCTGGCAGGCGGGAACCTCTTCGGCTGGAAGAGTCCCGACTTCTTCGGGTGGCTCGAAGCACACCGATGGTTCTTCCTCTCGGACATCGGAGGGTTGCTGCGCGGATTGACCGGCGGTCTGTCCTGGTTGACGCTGTTGGCTCTGCTTCTCGTTCCCGCAACGATATGGCTGCTGTGGAAGACACCTTGGGGCCTCCGACTGCGCTCGTGCGGGGAGAATCCGTACGCTGCCGAGTCGCTCGGCGTGTCCGTGCTGAAGATGAAGTACTACGGCGTCATCATTTCCGGAGCCATGTCCGGCCTGGGAGGCACGATGCTGGTCCTCGTACAGGCCGGCATCTATCGGGAGGGTCAGACCGCAGGGCGAGGCTACATCGGTCTTGCCGCGCTGATCTTCGGAAACTGGAACCCTGCGGGAGCGCTGGCCGGCGCGACACTGTTCGGATTCGCCGATGCTCTCCGGTTGCGATCCGAAGTTGCCGTGCACGCGCTCTTGTTGTTCATCGCCGTGCTGCTCTTGGTATTGGTGCTCTGGCTGCTGTACCGGCGCCGCTGGGTCCCGGCGGCGGCGACGGGGTTCTTCGCCGCGCTGTTCTTCGTCCTGTACCTGACGGTCGCTGTCGTGCCCACGCAGTTCATCTCCTTCACGCCGCATCTCACGACACTGCTGGTACTGGGTCTGGCCACCCAGCGGCTTCGCATGCCCGCGGCCGATGGCCTGCGATACCGAAAAGGGGAAGCGGTCTAGTTGGCCGGTATCGATCGCAAGACCCGCACAACGAAGGCGCACCCAAACCTTCTTGCGTGAGGCCGCCGCGCCATGGGCAGCCGGCTCACGCAAGAACGTGTCGCGACGCTCCCCCTCGGGTCTTGGTGCCGGCAGGTTGTGATACGAAGTACGGGGTACCTGCTCGGCTGCCCCCTGACTGCTACTTGGTTGGGCGGCCCCAGAATTCCAGTTCGGCGATCGCCAGTTCGTTGAACGGAGTCTTGCCGCCGACGGACTTCGACTCGTACGTCGATGTGACCTTGAAGGTGATCTGTGTGGTGCTGAAACTCGTCACCGCGATGGGCTGTGCCCTGTTCGTGTTGTCGAGTTGGTCGATGAACGGGGCGTCCGGCAGATCGTCGAAATCGATCTCGAAGCCCTTGACCTTGTAATTCATCGTGAACTTCTCGTCGTCCGACACGTTCTTGAAGACGATCGTCTGTAGCGCATATGGCTGCGCGAACGTGACCTCGATCTCGGCGCCCTTGCCTTTCGCCGAGGCGTCGTTCCAGTACGTGCTGTCCTGGCCGTCGAAGAGGTTGTCACAGGAGAGCGTCGCGTTGAGTTCGCTGGAGCAGTGCCAGTTGATCGGGACGATCTTCACCGGGACCGCAGCCACGGTCGTCGATGTGGTGGAGGACGTCGGCGGCACTGCAGGTTCCTTGCTGCCGAACAGCGAGTTGAACGCAAAAGCGAGGAGAGCCACGACTGCGACCGTTCCGAGAATCACTGCGAGGGCGCGCGCTCCGGCAGTCGTGCGGATCATGGGCTGGGGAGCGACCGGCAGTGGGCCCTGCGTGATGCGGGCGCCACACTGCTCGCAGTGACGGTTCGTGGACGGGTTGGCTGCCCCACATGAGGGGCAGGTCACGATGTCGACCATCGGGGGCACCGGGGCGAGCGGTTCGTCCTCTTGGCCTTCCGGGGCCTCATCGAGGTCGAACTTCTCGTATCCGGCGGATGGGATCGGGCCGACCCACTGTCCGCATTTGGGACAGAACTCCTGCTCCTCGAAGACCTCTCCACAGTTGTTGCATGTGATCTGTGCCAACGGTGCCTTCCTCGCTCAGTTGCTATTCTGCCACGCGCGTGCCATCTCTCGCGATCAGAACGGCGGAAACCTGGACGGCCGGCAATATCGTCGGTGGTCTCTTGCTGCTCGCGCTCGTCGTCCTCGCCGTGATCGCCATCGTTCGTGTCACTCTCCGTCGGTAGCATCACCTCCACATGAAGTATCTCTGTTCGACGTGTGGACATCGATCCGCGAAGTGGATGGGGTTCTGTCCTCAGTGTGGTTCGCGGAAGGCGCTGGTCGAGGATCAAACCACGCGACGCGCCACGCCACCGGAAGTCGTTCCGGTCGCGTCCGCAGCCGCCTTGGCAGCCGATCGTTCTCCGGTCGGCATCGGTGAGATCGACAGGGTGCTCGGAGGTGGGGTCGTTCCCGGGGCGGTGCTGCTGCTCGGTGGCGAGCCCGGTGTCGGCAAATCCACTCTTCTTCTGCAGGCTGCGGGATCGTTCGCCGAAACAGGGTGCAGTGTGCTGATCGCAACCGCGGAGGAATCTTCACATCAGGTCGGGCTGCGCGCCAAACGCCTGGGCGTGGATTCCTCGCGAGTGTCGCTCGTCGCCGATTCCGACATCGATGCCATTCTCGCCGCAGCCGACACGATGCGGCCGGATCTGCTCATCGTGGATTCCATCCAGGCGGTCTCCGCGTCCGGAGTCGGCTCCGTGCCCGGTTCGGTCTCCCAGGTCAGGGAGTGTGCAGCCAGAGTCATCCAATACGCCAAGGCACGGGCGACCGCAGCAGTGCTCGTGGGGCACGTAACCAAGGACGGAGGCATTGCGGGTCCCAAGACGCTCGAACATATGGTCGACGTCGTCTTGTACCTCGAGGGCGAGAGCAATATGGGCTTGCGAGCTCTGCGAGGGCTGAAGAACCGGTTCGGACCGACCCATCGACTCGGCCTGTTCGAGATGCGCAGCGAGGGCCTTGCAGAGGTCGAGGACCCATCTGCAGCGTTTCTCTCCGACTGGAGAGGTTCCGTGGCGGGCACGGTCGTCTTCCCCACGGTCGAGGGGAGACGCCCGGTCCTGGTGGAAGTCCAGGCCCTGGTGTCGCCGAGTTCGGTGCCGCAACCTCGACGCAGCGTCCGCGGTCTGCAACCGGCACGCGTCCATCAGCTTCTTGCCGTCTTGGAGCGTCATGCAGGTCTCGGCTTCTCGGCACACGAGGTGTACGTGAACGTCGTTGGCGGAATCCAGGTGTCCGAGCCCGGGGCCGACCTTCCGGTCGCGCTCGCACTTGCGTCTTCCCTGCTCGACCGGCCGCTGGGGTCATTGGCGTCATGGGGTGAGATCGGTCTGACCGGCGAGGTCCGCCCGGTCGCTCACGAGCGAAGGCGCCGAGAAGAATCGGCCCGTCTGGGTATCGAACGAGTCGTCGGTCCGGGGAGTGGTGCTCCTTCCGGCCTGCGCGACGCGTTGGAGAAGGCGTTCGGCTGAAGTTCGGTCATCGGTTGTGAGTAAGGCACGCGACGACGCGTGGTTCATGACTGAGGGCCGGCAGAACACCGCAAAGGTTGCCGGTCGAGGCACTAGTCTTCACCAACAATGACCTCCGACCTATTCCTGCAGACCATCCAGCGACTCGCTCCGGGAACTCCGATCCGAATAGCGTTTGGACGCATCATCCAGGAGGAGAACGGTGCCCTCGTCGTCCTTGGCGACGGATCCGAGGTTCAAGCGATCTGCTCCGGGGGCTTCGACCTTTTAGACACCGAGTTTTCTTCCGCCAAACTGGCCGAACTGGCGAAGATGGATGGCGCGATCGTCCTCGACGATTCGTGGAGCAAGATTCTGCGGGCCAATGTGCACCTGTTGCCGGATTCGTCGATCGCGACGGTCGAAACCGGTGCCCGACACCGGACCGCCGAGCGGGTGGCCGTTCAGACGGGCAAGCCGGTCGTTGCCGTCAGCGAGGATCGACGCGTCGCGACCCTGTTCCTCCATGAAATGCGTCAGGAGTTGCAGGACCCGACGGATCTCATGGCGTCGGTGAACCAGTCGCTCTCCACCCTCGAGCGTGTTCGCAGGCGTCTCGATGAGGCAGAGGAGCGGCTCACTCCGCTGGAGGTCTCCGACATGGTGACGTATCGACGTGTTGTCGTGCTCGTACAGCGAGCCGAACTCGTCCGCAGGATCGGCGATTCGATCGAAGAGGACCTCATCGGGCTGGGCGGCGCGGGCGATCTTGCACGCTTGCAGCTGACCGATCTCATGCAGGGAGTCGTCGAGCTCAGGGATCTCGTCGTCCGAGACTACGTGCGGCCGTTGCGAGTGGGCACGCCCGAACGCAGGCTCAAGCGACTCGAGGCGATCCCCACCGCGCAGTTGCATGAGCCGGATGCCGTGGCCGAGGCTCTCGGTTTCGAACATCTCGACGAGCGTGCAGAGCCCCTGGGAATCCGCGTACTCGATCAGGTTCCCCGGTTGCCGGAGACCATTCGCGATGGCGTTGTCAAGCGTTTCCGGAGTCTTCAGAAGATGATGAGCGCCTCGGCGGCCGATCTGGACTCTGTCGCAGGGGTCGGAAAGGCGAGAGCGCAAGAGCTGCGCAGAGTGTTCGACCGATTGCAAGAATCCGTTCGCTCGTGGGACCACGAAGCTCTCTGAGGAGCCCGCCGGACGATGTACTCGGCAGCAGCCGGCTTCCGGCCTCCCATGGTCGGTGGCCGGCCACCAGCGGCCGGCTGGAGCCGCGACGCCCGCCCCGCGCTTCAGCATCGATGCCGCGTCCCGGCACGAAGTGCGGAACGCCGAATCCCCCTCACAAGGCGAGCATGCTGATCGAGATGGGTAGAATCCCCCTCCCAACCTGAGGATCCATGGCTACACCCAAGAAACCTGCCGCGAAGAAGACCGCGGCCAAGCCTGCCGCGAAGAAGACCGCGGCCAAGCCTGCCGCGAAGAAGACCGCGGCCAAGCCTGTCGCGAAGAAGACCGCGGCCAAGCCTGTCGCGAAGAAGACCGCGGCCAAGCCTGTCGCGAAGAAGACCGCGGCCAAGCCTGTCGCGAAGAAGACCGCGGCCAAGAAGCCTGCGGCGAAGAAGACCGCGGCCAAGCCTGCGGCGAAGAAGACCGCGGCCAAGCCTGCGGCGAAGAAGACCGCGACCAAGCCTGTCGCGAAGAAGCCTGCGGCCAAGCCTGTCGCGAAGAAGCCTGCGGCCAAGCCTGCGGCGAAGCCTGCGGCGAAGAAGCCTGTCGCGAAGAAGACGGCGGCCAAGAAGCCTGTCGCGAAGAAGACGGCGGCCAAGAAGCCTGCGGCGAAGAAGCCGTCGATCTTCAATGTCGGCGACAAAGTCGTGCACCCGCAGCACGGTGCTGCGATCATCGTCAAGAAGGTGCGTCAGAAGGTTGCCGGCTCGCGTCAGGAGTACTTCGTGCTCGAGATCGCGACGGAGCAGCTCACCGTTTTCGCTCCGGTCGACACGATCGAGGAGACGATTCGTCCGGTGATCTCCAAGAATCAAGCACGCAAGGTTCTCGCGGTGTTCAAGGATCCTCCGCAGGAAGCAGGGAGCAACTGGAGCCGCTGGTACAAGGTACTGAATGAGAAGATGACCAGCGGGGACATCTACCAGGTCGCCGAAGTCGTGAGGGATCTCACCTACGCGCAGCAGATCAAGGGAATCTCTCCCGCTCTCAAAAGAATGCTCTCCCGGGCGCGGCTGACCCTCACGTCCGAGTTGCAGTTTGCGTTGAACGTGGACGAGAAAGAAGCGACCAAGCGTCTGGACCGGGCTCTGCCCAGTGTGGAGGAGCCGGTTGGCGGTACGTCGTGATCGTTGAGATCGTACGCCTGCTCATCACGCTGGCGCTGACGGCCGTCGGCTATCGGACAGGCCAAGCAATCAATGCGCCTGACCCGGAGACCGCTCAGGTCCTGGGTGCGATCCTGGGTGCCGGTACGGGTTATGTCCTCGGAGGTGTGCTCGGCAGGCGGTTTCGCACCACGCTGGAGGAGATGCCGAACGTCGTGGTTCCTCGCTCGAGCGGCGCGGAGCTCTTCGCCGGCGCCTTCGGACTGGTGGTCGGCATGTTCGTCGGGCTGGTCGTCGGGCTTCCCCTCATCCTCTTTCTTCCGCCAGAGATCGGGCTGCCTCTTGCAGTCCTCGTCGTTCTCATCTTCTCGGTCGCAGGGGCGCGCCTGTTCTCAGGGCGCGCCGATGAGATCCTTGCCGCGACCGGTCTCAGAAGGCGTGGTGGCCTCGTCACCCGATCCCTGGATGCGTCCGGCTACCTGCTGGACTCCTCGGCGGCCATCGATGGGCGGGTGCTGAACCTCGCGCGTCTCGGCCTGCTGCCTGGACGGCTGTGGATTCCCGGGTTCGTGATCGACGAGTTGCAGGGCCTCGCAGACGCGAAAGACCGAGATCGGAGACGGCGAGGACGGCGTGGTCTCGATGTTCTCGAGGCGCTGCGCGATGTGCATGGCTCTGATGTGGCCGTGCTCGAGGAGACCGTGCCTGAGTTCGAGGATGTCGACGCCAAGTTGATCGTCATTGCCGGCAGGGCCGAAGCTTCGTTGGTGACGACGGATCACAATCTCGCGAAGGCCGCTGCGGCGAGGGGCATCAGCGTCCTGAACCCTCAGGCGCTCGCCGAAGCACTGAAAGTACCGGTGGCAACCGGCGACCGACTTCTCGTGAGCGTGAGTCGGGTCGGTAGCGAGCCGGGACAGGGTGTGGCGTTTCTGGATGACGGCACGATGGTCGTGGTCGAGGACGCTGCCGAGATGGTCGGCTCCGAGATGGAAGTGGAGATCATCGCAGTCACCCGTACCGCCGTCGGTCGGATGCTGTTCGGGCGGCAGGTCTCGTAAGGGTGCGGTCATGAGCACGATCGGTTGGGGATTCGACGCTCACCGGTTCGGAGGCGAGGCACCGGTGTTGCTGGCCGGAGTCGTCGTCGATGCACGGCGGGGGCTGGTCGGGACATCCGATGCCGATGTCGTCGCCCACGCCGTGGCCGATGCGCTGCTGGGGGCCACGGCGCTCGGGGATCTCGGAACGTTCTTTCCGTCCGGTGACACCCGATGGCAGGGAGTGGACAGCATGGAGCTGCTCGAGTCGGTGGTGTCCCGGTGCCGGGCCGCGGGGCTGATCGTCGATCACGTGGATGTGACGGTGATTGCCGAGACGGTCCGCATCTCCCCGGTCCGCGAGGAGATCCGTCGCCGTCTCGCCGGTGCACTGAAGATCGACCAGACAGCGGTTTCGGTGAAAGCCACCTCGACGGACGGCATGGGGTTCACCGGTCGAGATGAGGGGATTGCGGCCGCCGCGGTCGTCATCGGCGAACTGGCGTCCGTCATCTGACGCCCGGTACCATCGGCTGCAATGAAGGTGTTCAACACACTGGGTCGCCGGTACGAGGAGTTCACGACGCGTGAATCGGGAAAGGTGGCCATCTACCTGTGTGGCCCGACCGTGCAGTCCGATCCGCACGTGGGACACGGCAGGGCGGCCGTGGCGTTCGACGTGATTCGCCGGTACCTGCAGTGGCGAGGCAACGAGGTGACCTTCGTCCAGAACGTCACCGACGTGGAAGACAAGATCATCGCCGCTGCGCAGGAGCGCAACGTGCCGGTCGAGGACCTTGCGAGAGAAATGACCGATCGTTTCCAGGCCGCATACCGTGCTCTCGGTGCACTCGTCCCCGACGTGGAGCCACGTGCCACCGAGCACATCGCCGAGATGCAGCGGATGATCACGATATTGATCGAGCGAGGCCACGCGTATGAATCGGACGGGGACGTCTACTTCATCGTCCGCTCGTTCCCCCGCTACGGGGAACTGTCCGGTCATCGGATCGACGAGCTCATCTCCGGCGCCCGTGTCGAACCCGGAGAACGCAAGCGTGATCCGCTCGATTTCGCTCTGTGGAAGGCGGCGAAGCCCGGGGAGCCGAGATGGGACTCTCCGTGGGGCCCCGGTCGGCCGGGCTGGCACATCGAGTGCTCTGCGATGTCGGTGAAATATCTCGGGAACGGTTTCGACATCCACGGCGGGGGCACAGATCTGATCTTCCCTCACCACGAGAACGAGATCGCCCAATCCGAAGGTGCGACCGGTCAACGGTTCGCCCGCTACTGGCTGCACAACGGGATGGTGAATCTCGGTGGGGAGAAGATGGCAAAGTCGACGGGCCAGGTGATCGGCCTGGAGGAGGCGATCGATCGCTTCACGCCGATGGCGATTCGACTGTTCTATCTCCGCGCCCACTACCGGACCCCTCAGGAGTACTCGGAGGCTTTGCTCGCGGACGCGAAGGCATCCGTCGAGAGGCTGTGGACGTTTCGCAGGCGCGGACCGGACGAGCTGTCGGCGGAACCCGACGAGGCGGCGATCGAACGATTCCAGGAAGCGATGGACGACGACTTCAACACGCCGGAGGCGGTAGGTGTCCTCTTCGATACGGTTCGAGAGGGCAATAGGAGAATCGACGCCGGGGAGGAAGCGGGGCCGATCTTCTCCGCGTTCGATGAGATCGCAGGTGTGCTGGGCCTGATTCCTCCGCCCGAGAGCCTCGATGAGCTGAAGATGGACTTGGCTGCACTGGCCGAAGAACTCGGCGTCGGTCCCGGTGCGACGGCGGAGGAAACGGTGGAACGGCTGATCGACGCTCGTCGCGTTGCGCGCGATGAGCGCGATTGGGCCACTGCCGATTCCGTGCGGGAACGACTCGATGATCTCGGGGTCGTTCTCGAGGACACGGCTGATGGCGCGCGCTGGCATCGGCGCTGAACTCGAAGGTGTCCATGCCGTCGGAGCGGCGCTGGATGCCGGCAGGGTCGAGACCCTGATCGTCGAGGCCTCCAGGCTTGGGAAACTCGAGGGCCTGGTGTCCCGTGCTCGCGAGCAGGGTGTTGCCGTCGAAATCGTCGAGGAGCTCGAAGCGGTGACCGCCGTTCCCCAAGGGGTGAGAGCGCACGCCCGACCCATCCGGACGGTCTCTCTCGACGAGCTCACCGACCCGTCGCCCGCAGCCGTCGTGGTGCTCGACCATCTTCAGGATCCGCACAATGTCGGGGCGGTCGTCAGGTCAGCGGTTGCCGCAGGCATGACCGGTCTCGTCGTGTCCGACCGGAGATCGGCGCCGCTCGGTCCGACCGCGTTCAAAGCTGCAGCCGGCGCCTTCGAGCGGCTGCGCGTGTGTGTGCATCCATCGAGTGCGGGCGCAGTCGCGAGGCTCGAGCAGGTAGGGCTGTGGACCATAGGGTTGAGTGCCGACGGCGATATCTCCATCTTCGACCTCGACCTGCTGACCGAACCGGTGGCGGTCGTCGTAGGAGGCGAGGGACGAGGGCTCGGTCGGCTCGTGGGGGAGCGCTGCGACGTTCTCGCCCACATTCCGATGGCAGCCGGGGTCGAGAGCCTGAACGCCTCGGTGGCGGCGGCACTGGCGATGTTCGAGGTGGCTCGGGTCCGCTCTTCCTTCTCCTAGCAGGGGAAGTGGCCTCGGCGCTTTGGCCGAGGTCCAGCCATTCTTGCTTCTCCTGGCAGGGGAAGTACCCGAGCGAAGCGAGGGGGATGGGGTAGAGCTCTTCCCACACCCCCATCGCCTCGAAGACTCGGCACTTCCCCCTGAGGGGGAAGGAAAGGCCTGGCTCGCACGGCTCGGCACTTCCCCCTGAGGGGTCTGGCTCCGGCTGCGCCGGTCCTGGTACACCCCCATCGCCTCGAAGACCCGGCACTTCCCCTGAGGGGGAAGAGAGAGCGCCGAAGAGTGTCTATCCTCTCTTCCCAGCCGCCGGCCGTCCGCCGGCAGCCGACCGCTGGCGTAGCTCAGTCGGCAGAGCAGCCGCCTTGTAAGCGGCAGGTCGTGGGTTCGATTCCCTCCGCCAGCTCGGGAAATCCGCCGGTCTGCGGCTGAAGGCGGATACGCTTTCAGCCGGAGGTGGGCCATGCTCTCCCAGCGCGACAAGATGGTGCTCGACTTCGAACGTTCATGGTGGATGCTTCCCGGTCCGAAGGACCGTGCAGTTCGCGAATACCTCGGAGTGAGCGCAGGAAGTTATTACCGGATACTTCGACGGCTCGTCGATGAGCCCGAAGCCCTGGATTACGACCCGATGACCATACGCCGTCTCCAACGCCTGAAGGCTACGAGGGCACGGTCGGCGTCGCTGCCGGCCAACACGGCGAAGACCTGATGGGCCGGCATGCTGCGTCCGGACTCGGTGGGTTCTTCAGGGAGCTCGGCGTGTTCACACTGAAGGTCGTCTTCTGGGGCGTCATCGTGTTCGGCGGGGTCGTGCTGATCCCGAGATTGCTGGGAGAAGGGTCGACGGCCACTTCCACCACGGCCCCCCCTGCCGCCGCGACGACCGCTCCTGCGGATGTGCCGACGACTGCGCAGCTCTCGGCGCCGACGACCGGGAAACCGGTGACGACGGCACCTTCCACGACGATGACCTCGGTTCGCGACCCGTCGGAGGTTCAGGTCCAGGTGGTCAATTCCACCGACCGCAACGGGCTCGCTGCCTCTCTCAGCGAGACCCTCGCGACCCGTGGCTACGAGATGGCGGAAAGTGGCAACTACCCGCAGGCCCTGGACACAACACATGTCTGGTACTCGAGCGGCTTCGATCGCGAAGCGGCCGTGCTGGCATCCGGTTTCGTCCCGGATGCCATCGTCGAGGAAGCGCCCGACCCGCTGGACGTCGACATCCTCGTGGTGATCGGCGCTTCGTACGAGGGGTGAATCGACTCAGCGGAGACCGTGGGACGAGAAAGCCGACCAGCATCTGGATGCTCTGGGCGTGGCTGATGGTGGTCCTCGGCGGCGTATCGATCGCTGCGGGAATCGTCGGCGGGATTCTCGCTCCAAGCGTGATTCTCGACGTCGTCTCCTTCTGGCCGTTGCTGGCGCCGGTGGTGCTGGTGTCGGCGGCTCTCCTTCTTTGGCGCCGAACCGGCACCTCGCGCCTCGGTGCGATCTCCCCCATGCTCCTCATCACCGTTCTCGGGGCGGCGGTGAGTCTGCATCTCTTGGGATGGTCTCGGCTCCCCTCCGCGGCGGCAGACCTGACCGGACCGGGACCGGACGCGGCTTCGATCGTTTCCTTGAAGGTCGATCTGCCCGGGAGGCTGGTCCTCGGTTCGGGAGAAGGTGCTCTCTACACGATCAAGCTCGACAGAGAAGGGGGGCGTCTCGGTGTCCCGGAGGCACTGGAGCGTGGAGGCGGCGAAGAGACGATGTTCATCGAGGTCCGTCAAAGAGACGGTGGACGATGGTTTCGGACCAACGGGTGGACGATTCGGCTCGCTCCGCAGCCGACGTGGGAACTGTCGCTTGCATCTCCGGATCTCACTGTCGACCTTCGATCACTCGACGTCCGGTCGGCCGAGTTCTCGGGGAGCGGAAGCGTCCTGCTGGGGTCACGCGGCGAGGGGATGATCGTGGTGGTGTCCGGGTCTGTGGTCGTCGAGGTTCCTGCCGATGCGCTCGTCGAAGTGAAGGGGGCTGCGACGGTGCCCGGGGGGTGGGAGACGACGAGCGACGGTTACCGATCCACGGGGCAGGGCACTGCCATCGAGATCTCTGTAACCGATGGGTCGCGGGCGGTGATCAAACAACGATAAGGTAGGAGCCCAATGACGAAACGCCCAGATTACGAGCAGATCAAGCGAGTCGGGATCGCGTCGTGGAGCGTGGTCGGAGCGATCCTCCTCCTTGTTGCCATCATCTGGCTCGCAGAGGCCGTCAGGGTGGTCTGGCCGCCGTTGGTGCTCGCCGTCGCGTTGATCTATCTGCTGGCACCGCTCGTCGATCTTCTCCAGAGGCATCACGTTCACCGGTTGATCGGATCCTGTCTGTCCTACCTGTTGTTTGTCGGCCTGATGGTGCTGATCGGATTCCTCGTCGTACCGATCATTCAGGACCAGTTCCAGGAGTTCGCCGACAGGGTTCCTCAGATCGTCGACGACGTGGGTGTGTTCATGACCGACGTCGGCCGGCGGTTCGGCTTCACCGTGAACATCCTCGACATGCAATCGATCCAGCAGTGGGCGGCTTCCTTCTTCAGTCCGGAGCGAATCCAAGAGATTCTCGGTCAGGCTGGAGCGTTTGCACGTACCGGGATGCAGGTCATCGCAGTGTTCGTGCTGGGGCCTGTGCTCGCGTTCTACATCCTGATGGATCTTCCCGGAATCAAGCAGCGGACTCGCAATCTGCTGCCGGAGGGGGTCCGTTCCGAGATCGTGCATGTGTCGACACAGGTCGGGAGAGTCATGGGCGGGTTCGTGCGGGGGCAGCTTCTCGTGGCGCTGATCGTCGGCATTCTCTCGAGCATCGGATTGTGGATTCTCGGGGTTCCTTTCTGGCTGGTGATCGGGATGACCGCCGGGCTGTTGAACATCATTCCGTTCATCGGGCCGTGGGTCGGCGGCGCCCTGGCCGGGCTGCTGTCGCTCTTGTTCAAAGACGCGGCCACCGCCGTCTGGTCGATCATCATGTTCGCCGCGGTCCAGCAGTTCGACAATCACGTGATCAGTCCGAATATCCTCAGAAAGCGGGTCCAACTGCACCCGGTGTTCATCCTGCTCGCCCTGCTCCTCGGTGCATCGCTGGGTGGGTTCTTCGGTCTACTCGTCGCGGTTCCGGTGGCCGCCGTCTTCAAGGTCGTGGCCGGGCACTTCTGGCGGACGAGGGTGTTGGGAGAGTCCTGGGAAGAGGCCGCCGAGGCGGTCGCACCGGAGTACGTCCCTCCGGGCAGGGAGAGTCTGATGGGGAGACTTCGCCGCGGGGGCTCGATCCACGAACCGGGCGACGAACCGGGCGACGAATTGGATCAGGTTCCCGCGGACATCGAGGAGCCCGGGCCCGGGTAACGATCCCAAGGCCGAAGGGTTTCGAAGTGCCGGTGGCGCTCTCGACACACCGCACACTCGGTCGGCGTCCGGCCGGAGCAATGTTCGGGTGTGATCGAGCAGCGGTTTCCTCGACATTTCGCGAGGTGCCCTGTTTAGAATGCTCGCCATTCCCGGTTCGTTCGGGAAGGACTGACAGCGAACGATTGGGCATCTGTCAGATGCTCAGAAGGATCGATATGAACGGACACAAAAAGACATTTTTCTTCGTATTGGTGCTGGCGGTGTTTGCGATGCTCGCTGCCGCGTGCGCCGGGCCGGCGACGTTGGAGGACTTCACGCCGAAGGATGCGAGCTTGGGAGGCATACTCATCGGAGCCGATGAGCCGATCAAGATTGCGACGCTGCAGGCCATGAGCGGTGCTGTGGCCAGCCTTGGCACCGACCAGGTTCGCGGCGTCGAGATCGCCATCGACGAGAGGCCGGAGATTCTCGGTCACAAGGTCGACTTGGCCTTCAAGGAAGACGACCTCTGCAGCTCCGAGGGTGGCACAACGGGTGCCCAGCGGATCGTGTCCGACCCGCAGGTCATCGGTGTTATCGGGACGAGCTGTTCGGGCGCCGGTGTTCCGGCATCCAAGATCGTGTCCGAGGCCGGACGTGTCATGATCTCGGGATCCAACACGTCGCCGGTGCTGACCGAAGTGGGTGGAGAGAAAGGCGCGGCATGGCAGCCCGGCTACTACCGGACGGCCCACAATGACGCCGTTCAGGGTGCTGCTGCGGCAAACTTCGTGTATACGAAGCTCGGTCTGACCAAGGTCGCGACGATCAACGACGGTGACCCGTACACGCAGGGCCTGACGACTGCGTTCGGCAAGTCGTTCAAGGATCTTGGTGGCGACATTGTTCTGGCAACGGCCATCGGTGCCACGGACACGGACATGCGGCCGGTGCTGACCGAGGTTGCGGCCTCGGGCGCCCAACTGATCTTCTTCCCGATTTTCCAGCCTGCGGGCGACTTCGTTGCCGGCCAGGCAAAGGAAGTCTCGGGGTTGGAGGATGTCAAGCTCATGGGCGCCGACGGTCTGCTGTCGGACACCTACGTGACGCTTCCACAGACGAAGGGTATGTACTTCTCAGGTCCTGCCACGCCGAAGACGCCGGCCTACGCCGACTTCGTGAAGAAGTATGAGTCCAAGTTCGGTGAGAAGCCGATCCAGGCGTTCCACGCACAAGCCTACGACGCAGCCAACATGCTGCTCGACGCGATTCAGGCCGTCGCCCAGCAGAAGGGTGACGTGCTGTACATCGACATGAAGGACCTGCGCGATGCGCTGTACAAGACGGACATGCAGGGGTTGACCGGGCACATCGTCTGTAACGAGTTTGGCGACTGCGCCGATGCCGTTATCGACATCGTGCAGAACACCGACGCCACACCGGACATCACCGCGGTGAAGGCGAACGTGCTGTACGAGTTCAGACCTGGCCAGTAGCGCTCGACGAGGCTATGGGTACAGTCCGGCGCCGCCTCGTGGCGGCGCCGGACGGTGCCTGAGGTAACACCTGGCAATGGCAGAACAAGCGGCTGTGGAGCATGTCCACGTACGGCGCGTCGGTTTCGTAGCGGTCTTTCTGTGGGGGCTCCGTATCCTTGCGGTCCTGGCGATCGTCTACGGCTCCTGGGTCAGTCTCGCGTCCGGGCGACTGACCGCAGACCAGTGGAAAGACCTGGTCGTGTTCGGTTTCGCGCAAGGCTCGATGTACACGCTGATCGCTCTGGGCTACACGATGGTCTATGGCGTGTTGAAGTTCATCAACTTTGCCCACGGCGAAGTGTTCATGAGCGGAGCGATGATTGGGTTTTTCGCTGCCGACGCGCTCCAAAACGCGGGGTTCTGGAACGCCCACCCGGTCCAGTCACTTCTGATCGTGCTCCTCGTGAGCATGACCACCTCGACCACGGTCGCGGTGTTGGTCGAGCGTATCGCCTATCGGCCGCTTCGTGGCGCCCCGCGGCTCATTCCCCTGATCACGTCGATCGGTGCGTCGTTCACTCTGCAGTACTTGTTCAAAGGCCTTTTCGGCGCCGGTACCAAGTCGTACCCGCCGTTGGACGCTCTCAAAGGCGCATGGGATATCTTCGGATTCACAATACTGAAGAACCAGTCGGTCGTCATCGCGGCTTCGTTGATCATGATGGCGGGTCTCTACCTGTTCGTGGAGAAGACCAGAACGGGCCGGGCGATGCGAGCCGTTGCCGAGGATCCTGAGACGGCGGCGCTCATGGGTGTGGATGTCGAGAGGACCATCGTCAAGGTCTTTGCCGTCGGCGGTGCCATGGCCGGCGCCGCAGGGGCTCTCTGGGGCCTTGTCTTCCCGACCGTCTATTTCCTCACCGGGTTCTTTCCCGGCATCAAGGCGTTCACCGCGGCCGTGCTCGGCGGTATCGGCAACATCGCCGGCGCGATGCTGGGCGGGGTGTCTCTCGGCCTGTTCGAGGGCGTTGGACCGAGTCTTGTCCTCGCCGGATTCCACGTTCCGGCATTCAATCAGTTGCGCGATGTCGTCGCGTTCGTGGCCCTCGTCCTCGTTCTGATCTTCCGCCCGACCGGCATTCTCGGTGAGCAACTCGCGGAGGAACGAGGATGAGCGCGTTGGCAGCGGCCGATACGCACGAGACCGCCGGTCTGAGGCCGTCCCGGCCTGTCGATCTGCGGCGCGCGATCAGGCTGGGCCCGCTGGCAGGGGTGGTAGCCGTCGTGATGGCAGCGATCGGCATGGTCGAATCATTCGAATCGCGTATGCTGATCTACCCGTTCCTGGCGCTCGGTTACGCAGCTCTGTATCTCGTCCCATTCGGGTTCGCGTACGTTGCGGCCAAGCCGCCGGAGCAGCTGGAAGGATTTGCTCCACCGAAGCTGGGGGGCCGGAACGTCGCGGCCGGCGCAATTGCCGGCCTGCTCGCCGGTGTCGTCCTGACCGCGTTCTCGGTACTGGCCGGCGCCGTTGACCTGCGAACGACGTTTCCTTCGGTTTCTCCGGCCATGGTCCAACTCCTCCGATTCGGCCTCGGTGTCGGCGTGTCGGCCGTCGTAGTTCTCCTGGTGAGCACCGCCGCCGGGGCGCTCGGTGGAGTCGTGCACCTCTTGCCTACTCGATTTCGCCGGAGCTTTCTCAACAGTCTCGCGTGGGTCGTGTTGTGGGGCTTGCTCGAAGACGTCTCTCGGCAGTTCTTCCGTGGTTTTCGCATTCCGGGAGTCAACAACGTGCTTTATGCGCGTTCCGGCGGGCTGACGGTGCCGGGAGCAATCGTCATCGGCCTCGTGTTCTTCGGAATCTACTGGTACCTCGGTGGTCGCAAGACGACCGTTCGAGGCCGGTTCGAGCAACTGAACCAGCGGCAGCGAGTCCAGGTCTCCGTGGTGGGGGTCGTCGTCATGTTGCTTGCGCTGGCAGTGCTTCCCAGCATTCTCGGATCTTTTCTCTCCGAAGTGCTCGACCTCGCCGGTCTTTTCCTGCTGATGGCACTCGGCCTCAACATCGTCGTGGGGTTCGCCGGCCTGCTCGACCTCGGATACGTGGCGTTTTTTGCCGTCGGCGCGTACACCGCAGCGATTCTGACGTCTCCGAACTCGCCGAGGTGGGCACCGGAGATGACACTCTGGGCAGCGCTTCCGTTCGTGGTGCTCGCCGCCATCGTCGCGGGGCTCCTGGTCGGTGCCCCCGTACTGCGAATGCGCGGTGACTACTTGGCCATCGTCACGCTCGGTTTCGGCGAGATTGCTCGGATCCTGCTCAACTCGGAGGCACTGGCGCCGGAGTTTGGCGGTGCACAGGGCATCATCAACATTCCGAGGATGACTCTCGGACCGATCATCATCAAGACCCCGCAGAACTTCTTCTTCCCGATCTTCATTTTCGTGCTGCTCGCCGTCTACGTGTCGCTGTCGCTACAGAAATCCCGGATAGGTCGTGCATGGATGGCGATGCGCGAGGACGAATCGGTTGCGGAAACGATGGGGGTGAACATCGTCACGGCCAAGTTGTCGGCGTTCATCGTCGGTGCCGTGCTGGCCAGCCTCGGTGGTGCGCTGTTCGCCGCCAAGATTGGGGCGATCTTCCCGAGCTCATTCAATGTCGTCGTGTCGATCACCGTGCTCGTGATCATCATCGTGGGAGGCATGGGCAGCATCCCCGGCGTGGCACTCGGCGCCATCGTGCTGATCGCGCTGCCCGAACTGCTGCGAGAGTTCTCGGAGTTCAAGTTCCTGCTCTACGGTGTGCTCCTGATATTCATGACGCTCAAACGGCCGGAGGGGTTCATTCCGAGCCGACGAAGGGCCAAGGAGCTGCACAAGGATGAGGTGCTTCAGGACGCCTGGATGGACATCCACCAAGCCGGCGCTGCAGATGAACCGGGCGAGGGAGACGCGTGATGCCGCTCTTCGAGACGAGGGCCCTTCGCAAGACATTCGGGGGTTTGACGGCGATCAACGGTCTGGACTTGCACGTGGACAAGGGCGAGATTGTCAGCGTGATCGGTCCGAACGGGGCCGGGAAGACGACCCTTTTCAACCTCATCACCGGCATGATGGGGCCGGACTCGGGCCAGATCATCTTCGACTCCGAGAACATCGTCGGCTTGTCACCGAGCCAGGTCATCAAGCTGGGGATCAGCCGCACCTTCCAGAACGTGCGACTGTTCCCGACGATGACCATTCGTGAGAACGTCATGGTGGCTCGTCACTGTCGCACGAAATCGGGTGTCATCTCCGCGGTGCTTCGCACCCCCAAGTTTCGGCGGGAAGAAGAGGAGACCAAGCGAATCGCGGAGGATACCCTTGCATTCTTCGGGACACGGCTCATCGGATACCGGCTCGACCAGGAGGCGTACATGCTGTCGTACGCGAATCGACGCCGGCTGGAAATCGCTCGAGCGATGGCGTCGTCGCCGAAACTCATCCTGCTCGACGAGCCCACCGCCGGGATGAACCCGAGGGAGACGGCCGAGATCACTCAATTGATCGGCCGACTTCGCGACAAGAAAGGGTTCACGATCCTGGTCATCGAACATGACATGCGGGTCGTCAAGGGCGTCTCCGATCGTGTCGTCGTCATCGACTACGGAAAGAAGATCGCCGACGGTACCTACGAGGAGGTCGCCCACAACCCGCAGGTCATCGAGGCGTACCTCGGACGCCGGACCGAGAAGGACTCGAAGTGACTGCTCGTGAACCGATCCTCGAGATGGTCGGTGTCGACACCCACTATGGCGCCATTCAGATGCTCCGCGACGTCAACGTCGAGATCTACGAGGGTGAGATCGTCTGTCTGCTGGGCGGCAACGCGTCGGGCAAGACGACGACCCTCAAGACGATTCTCGGGTATGTGACGCCGTCGGACGGCGAAGTTCGTCTCGACGGTGAGAAGGTCAGTGGGCTCCCCACGACCAAGGTCGTCGGGCGCGGCATCACGATGGTTCCCGAGAATCGCAGGCTCTTCAAGCGGATGACGGTCAGAGAGAACCTCGAGATGGGCACATATCTCAGGAAGGACCGCCGGAATGTGGAAGATGACCTCGATCGGGTCTTCGAACTGTTTCCCCGGGTGAAGGAGAGGCTCAACCAGCGGGCCGGCACGCTCTCCGGGGGCGAACAGCAGATGGTGGCCATGGGGCGGGCACTCATGGCGCGTCCGAAGGTGCTGTTGATGGACGAGCCCTCCATGGGGCTGGCGCCGGTGTTCGTCGCACAGAATTTCGACATCATCCAGCAGGTCAACAAGGAACAGGGCACCACCATCTTCATGGTGGAGCAGAACGCCAATATGGCCCTGTCGATCGCCGATCGTGGCTACGTGCTGCAGACCGGGAGGATCGTGCTCGCCGACACTGCCGAGCGGCTGCTCGCGAACCCCCAGATGCGTCAGGCGTATCTCGGGGAGATCGACTGATCGGATCCGTGTCGAGACCGGTCTAGTCTGACGGGGCAGATGGAGCTCATCACACGCGAGATCGCCGCGACCGACGCCTACGCCCGAACCACCGGGGCGCGGGTCGTCGAAGTGACCGAGCAGGGCGTCGTGCTCGACCGGACCGTGTTTTACCCCCGCGGCGGTGGACAACCCGGCGACACCGGTGTGCTTCGGTGGGATGGCGGTGAGGCGCTTGTCGTCGACACGTTCCGGGTGGGCTCCGTGCCCGTTCACGCCATCGAAGGTGCCCGACCTGAGGTCGGGACGGTGGTGACCGCAGAGATCGACTGGGACCGCCGCCATCTCCTGATGCGTACACACACGGCCCTGCATGCGCTTTCTGCGATCATCTGGCGCGACTTCGGTGCCAAAGTCACGGGCGGCAACATGGAGCCCGGTGCTGCCAGGATGGATTTCGAGCTGGACTCGATCTCGGTGGAGTTCGGCCATCAGGTCCAGGAACGGCTCAACGCGGAGCTAGGTGCCGACCGTCCTATCCGCGTGCTGTTCCTGCCCCGGGACGAGGCCCTCGCAGACCCGGATCTGATCCGGACCAAGGTCAGCCTCTTGCCGTCGTTGATCGATCCGATCCGGGTGATCGAGATCGAAGGTCTCGACAAGCAGGCCGACGGTGGAACTCACGTCCGCTCGACGGCAGAGGTCGGCAGGGTCCGGGTCGTCAAGACGCAGTCCAAGGGGAAAGGGAACAAACGAATGCGCATCGAGCTCGAACAGTGATCGACTCTTGATCGACTTCATCCTCGGTCTGTACTTCGCCGGCCTTTTCGTCAGGGGCTGGTTGCGCGGCTTTGCGCGCGAGCTGATGGACCTCGTCGGTCTGATCGTTGGGCTCGCTCTCGCATTCCGACTCAGCGGCCCTGCCGGCGAATTCGTCCGCAACTGGGCCGGAACGTCCGACGAAGTCTCGCGCCTCATCGGCGGTCTTGCGATCTTCCTCACCGTGGGGATCGTGGCGAGCATCGGCGCCCACTTCCTCCAGCGGGTCCTCTCCCTTCCCGGCCTTGCACTGTCGAATCGGCTCTTCGGGGCACTGCTGGCCCTCACCTGGGCGCTGTTCCTCGCTGTCTTGGTCCTGTCCCTTCTGGTCGTCCTCCCGCTGCCGCCATCGGTGGGAGACCAACTCGACAACTCGAAAGTCGCCACGTACCTGACCGATCCGGACGCGCCTCCGCAACAGGTGTTCCAGTCGATCGCAGGAGATCGGGTGCTCGAAGCCCTGCTGAACATGCAGGATCTCGTTGGTGGCAAGGAGGTCATCCTTCAGGAAGGTGAGACCCTCGAGCTTCCGGCCGCGGCTGCGAACGACCTGGCGGTCGACGACAAGGCGGCGACGGAGATCTTCGACCTCCTCAACCGTTCCCGTGTCGAGGAAGGGCTCGATCCGTTGGCCTGGTCGGCGGCGCTGGCCGACATCGGAGATGCCTACGCGACCGAGATGTATCTTGGGGGGTTCTTCAGCCACGACTCGGCGGTGACCGGCAACGTTGTCGTTCGAGTGAAGAAAGCCGGGATTCCGTATCGGGTCCTGGGGGAGAACCTCGCGTTGGCTGCGACACCCAAGGCGGTGCACGACGGGCTGATGGCCAGCCGGGGGCATCGCGAGAACATTCTGCGTCCGGAGTTCACCCGGGTCGGTATCGGTGTGGTCGCCGGTCCGCTCGGACTGATGGTCGTTGAAGTGTTTCAAGGATGATTCCCGAAGACTCCGCGTTGATCGGCTGTCTCGTGGACGGGTATGGGCCGTACGTCTGGAGGGTGTTGCGTAGCCGTGGATGGGGTTCGTTGGACGGGATCGACGCGGCCATCGAGGCGGGTGGGTCGTGGCTCCGAGACTCCTTGGAAACGCTGGTCGCCACACCGTTCCCGGAACAGCGAAGCGGTCCTTTGGAGCTGTTCCAGGAGGCGATGCGATTCCCTTCCGACGTCCTTGCCTCTGCCGGTTTGCCGGAGCCACCACGAGACGAGACTGCGGTAGAGGCGCTGCCGGGCGACATCTACGATCTTGCTCCCGTGTCGTCGCAACTCCTCGGCGAGGAGGTGTGGCACGCGCACCTTGCGTGGGGGGCGGCGAAGGCTCGGGCGATGACGCCGAACAGGATGTCGTGACGCGCAGCCGCATGGATGCATGGCGAATCGCTTCGCTCGCTGGGGGGAGAGATGTTCGTTTGCTCCCCGGCGAGGGCTCTGACGAGCGTCTCTTTCCTTCCCCTCGCAGGGGAAGTGGCCGAGGCGAGGAACGAGCCGAGGTCGATGGGATAGAGAATCCTTCCTCTCCCAGGTCCCGCTCGGCTCCGAGAGGGTTCTCGGCACGATGATCGAGCCGCTTCAACGAGTTCTGCAGGCGAGCACCTGACCGGCCGTGCCCACCCCGCGGTCTCGCATCGACCTGAAGCCCTGATAGGAGATATGGGAGAACGCGAACGAAGCGTGGAATGGCTGGAGGTCAGCCCTGCGACAGGGCTGCTTCGAGCAGCTCTTCAGCCGAGCGCCGGACCGCGTCGGTGAAGGCGTCGAGATCGGGGACTGCATCCCAGTCCGCGTGGAATCCCCATGCGATGTCGCCGTCGTAGCTGAACAGGGCGATCCCGATATCGTGCCCTGCCCACAGTGGGACGGCAGGGTATTGAACGATCAGCTTGGAGTCGAGCAGGTACATCGGGAACTGCGGTCCCGGCACGTTGGTGATCGTCATGTTGAACGGGCGCATGCCGGTGGCGAGCCGTGCGGCGCGTTGCATCAGTGTCATCGGTGTCCCCGAGCTGAGTTGGACGATCGTCGAAGCGCCGAGCGCCTGGTTGGTCTCCTTGAGCTTGTTCGTGTGTTCTTTGATGAGCGCAAACCGTTGCAGCGGGTCGCGTTGTTCCAGGGGCAGTTCGATGAGCCACATCGCGACCTGGTTCCCCATGGTCCCTCTTCGATCCTTCGGACGGATGCTGACCGGGACCATGGCACGGAACTCGACTCCGGTGACGTCGAAGGCCCGTTCGTTGATGAGGAAACTGCGGATGGCCCCTGCTGCAACGGCGAGTACGACGTCGTTGACGGTGCCGCCGAGGAGGTTCTTGACTTGTTTGAAATCGTCGAGGGGCAGGGTGAGCCAGTCGAACCGCCGGTTCGGGCCGATCGGCTCGTTGATGGGGGTACGGGACGCGGCCGAAAGCCAGCCCGAGGTGAGCGAATGCGCCACGGCATTGGCTTTCCGGCCGACTTCGGTCGCGATCGAACGCCCCTGCTCGAGCATACGGGGGACACTGACCGCAATCTTTGCAGCGCGTGCCAGTCGACGGAGCGTCTCGTCGACGAGGAGTTGTGTTCCTCGCGGTACGGGCCGCGGCGTGTACTCGGGTGTCGGCTCGAGTTCTGTCGTGGGGGTGAAGCCGAGGAGGACACCCATCAGGTCCACACCCGAGATGCCGTCGAGCATGCAGTGGTGGATCTTGAAGATCAGTCCGAATCGGTCCTTCTCGCATCCTTCGACGATCCACATCTGCCACAGGGGCTTCGCCCGGTCGAGCTGGCTTCCGAGGATCTGGCCGAACAGCTCTCTGAGCTGCGTCTCGGTTCCCGGCTTCGGAAGGCCGATGTGGCGGACGTGATAGTCGATGTTGAAGTGCTGGTCGTCGACCCAGACGGGGTATTTCTCGATCGGAATCCATGCGAGATGCTGCCGGTAGCGCGGCACGTGGTGAAGTCGAGACTCGATGAACGAGCGGATACGTGCGATGTCTATGCCGCCGTCCGGCCTTCTCAGCGTCCCTCCTTCGAACAGCGCCACACCGGCGACGTGCATGTGGGCGGTCGATGATTCGAGCGCCAGGAAGGAGGCGTCGAGGAAGGAGAGCCTGTCATACGTGGGTTCCGTCATCGGTGCTCCTTCCGGTACAAGCCTACGGCGTGGCCGGATCGATTGTCCGTGGCTCGAGGAGGACGCCGAGTCCTTGTCGGGCCGCGGTGGCCAGAGCCCGAGTCGCCGCGGCGATGTCCTGGCTCGCAACCCCGACGGACTTGAAGAGTGTGACCGGCGAATCCGCTTTGACCGTGTGTGCCAGCAGATCTCCGATCGTCGCATCGGGCGAGCGTTGTGCCTGGATGAGGTCGCCGGCTTCTTGTGAGGCCGCTGCGATGTCGTCGACGGTGACGAATGCCCTCCTGACCGTCTCCGCAGGTATTTCGGCCATCTCCGGGGTGAATGCGCCGATCGCGTTGATGTGCACGGTCTCCGGCAGCGACGAATCGCGGAACAGGGGAACGTGTGCCGGTGTCGCGGTGGTCACGACGTCCGCCTGGCCGACCGCCTCGTTCGTGTCGTTCACGGCTTCGCCACCGACCTGTTTGGCCAGCCGCTCGGCCCTGTCTCGGTTTCTGGACCAGACGAGAATCCTGGTGATCGGCCGAACGGCGACGACCGCTTCGATCTGATCTCGGGCCATTGCGCCTGCACCGAGCATCGCGAGAGTGGAGGCGTCGGGCCTCGCGAGCAGACGTGTGGCGAGACCGGCTGCTGCGCCGGTCCGGATCGCGGTGAGTGTCGGTCCGTCAACGAGGCCGACCGGATGTCCTTGTCCGTTGAACACCACGACGATTCCCGCAGGATCGCCGGGTGTGATCGATACGACCTTGATTCCTGTGTGATCTCCCACCTTCCCTGCCATGAACAACGACGGACCGAGCAGAATCCGCCGGGGAGTTTCTCGGTCGTCCCGAAACGCCTCGCGCATGGCGTCGATCGCCGCGCTCATCGGCAGTGCTTCTCTCAGGTCGTCGGGTCCGAGGTATCGCATCAGGCGAGCACGCTCCTGTGGTCGACAGCGAGGGGGTCCCGGTTGACTCCGAGGAACGAAATCGGGACGTCGGTGTCGTACGAAGCTCGTTCGCCGGTGATCTCCTGGGCGATCATCGATCCGATCATGGGCGCGAGTTTGAACCCGTGCCCACTGAATCCGTTGGCGACGAACCACCCTTCGAGCTCGGTGGGACCGAGGATGGGGTGGACGTCCTGTTCGTTGACCGTGTAGAGGCCGGCAATGCCGGTGACCGCTCCTTTGTGGGGGAGCGCCGGAATGCGGTGATGGAGGGCGTGAATCTTGATGTCCTTGAATGCCGCGTCGACACTGGTGCGGTAGTTATCGGGGTCGACACGTTCGCTCTCGTCCTCGGCGAGCACGGAACCGAAGAGGATTCGTTGGCCATGGGACTCGGGCCGGAGATAGATGCTGCCGTTCACCGTCACAGGGATGGGTCTCCGCACCTGGTCGCTCATTGCCCGGTACACAACCTGGACGCGGGTCGGTGTGAGTGTCCAAGGGATGTCGACGCCGGCCATCTCGTTGAGCCGGTTGCACCAAGGGCCGGCCGCGTTGACGACGAGTGGAGCGTCGATGGCGGTTCCATCGGCCAGCGTGACACCCGTGACGCGCCCGTCGCCTGTACGCACACCGGTGACGGGAGATCGGAACCGGACATCGGCGCCTTCTCGTTTCGCCGCGGTGAGCAGATCCTGATTGGCCCCGGTCGGGTTTGCATAGCCGGCGTCCTCTTCGAAGAGCGCAGCTTCGAAGTCGCGACACTCATGCGGCGTGACACCGGTCAGATCGAAGGGTTCACCGCACGTCGACAGGGCGGGAAAGCGCTCGCGGACCCCGTTCGCGTCGAGGATCGATACGCGAACGCCTTGTGATCGGAGGCGGTCGGCGGTGTGCTCTGCCTGGATGGTCGTGAAGTTCAGCATCCAGAGGGCCCCGGTGGGTTCGAAGCGGCAGCTCGGTTCGGAGAGTTGCGTGAAGTCGGACCAGTTTCGATAGGCGCGCTGACCGCCCAGAGCGAGTTGTACGACGTTCGGCTGGGAGTAGAGGGTCCTGATCACGGCCGACGATGCGCCGGTCGAACCTTCCGACGGCCCCGCACCCTTGTCGAGAATGACGATGCGGTCAGGTGTGCGACGGGCGAGCTGATACGCAATCGAGGACCCGATGATGCCGGCGCCGATCACCACGATGTCCGCTGTCTGCACTTGTTTCTCCTGTGTCGGGCCTTCTACTGTATCGGCTCTCTGCTGTGCGGGTGCTGTTGCCTGGAGCGCACCAGTGCCGAGACCGTGATCCATTGCACCCAGGCGATGCCCACGATGGCGAAGGCGCGCTCCGAATACCCCGGATACCAGCGGGGTGTCGCCAGGAATCCGAGGCCGACTGCGAGAAACAGTCCGGCGTAGGCAAGGCCGAACCGCCGCCGCGCTTCCTCGGGAGGGGCGGCCCATGCGGTGAGCACCATTGCGAACAGCAGTGCAGTGAACGCCATCCCGCCTGTGATGTCGTGCAGTGCCCCGATGAACGTCGTCCATCCCCACTTGGCGAGGTCGTCGCGAAAGATCGCCGTGCAGACCATCAGAGCCCCGTGGGCGGCGAGCGCGATGCGGGCGGGGTCGTGGTGGTGGTCCGTGACCGAGCGCAGGCCATAGGCGAAGCCGATGATGAGCAGGCCGTAGATCGCGAATCCGGTCGACATCGCCCACGGGTCGGAGATACCGCGGGCGCTCAGTTTGGAGATCGTGTCGGTGGCGGGATCGAGTTCCGGGTGCTGGGCGAGTCCGATGAGGAATGCGAGCACGACGGTCGGCGGGGCCAGCACCCCACCGATCAGTCCGAGCCGAGTCGATGGCATCCGACGCATGAGCGCCCGCGGCAGGATTCGAACCTGCGGCCTACTGCTTAGGAGGCAGTTGCTCTATCCCCTGAGCTACGCGGGCGGGGGGCGTGCGGCATACCTCTTGTGATGTGCTCACCGGGGGTGTGGCGCATGAGGGGAGGTTAGATCGTTGTGTCTGGGGAGGGGAAAGTCGATGGGGCGCGTCGGGACGTCGTCTTGGGCTGGTTTGTCTGGTTGGTGGTGTTGTCAGATGTGTCGCGGATGGTCGGGGGTCCGCTCGGTCGTCTACGGCGGGTCGTTGTTGTGGGGTTTGAGGAATCGTCGGCGTTGGGGTGGTGTGTCGGGGTCGATGCGGTAGCCGAGGCCGTGGATGACGACATGGTGGTGGTACCAGCAGAGGGTGGTGAGGTTGTTCGGGTCGTTGTCGGCTCCGGAGGCCCGCCAGTCGAGGTGGTGGGGTTGGAGGCGGTATCGGGAGGTGCAGCCGTCTGCGGTGCATCGTTGATCTCTGTAGAGGACGTAGCGTCGTATCCGTTGTGGGATGACGGCGGTTCGGTTTCCGATGCCGAGGATTCGGCCGTCTTCGGTGGTGGCGGTCATCTCGATCGTGCCCTCACAGAGGATCGCTTGGAGGGCTCTGGGTCCGACGCGGGGTCCGGATTCGACACTGACGCCGGTCTGGCCGTTGGTGGCCGTGGCTTGGGTGGCGTCGACGAAGATCGTGACGGTGGGGCCGCGTCCTGATTCTGCTCCGGTGGTCGAGTCGTTGCAGAGCGCGACGAGTGCGTCGGCGTGGCGTTGCGAGATCGTGGGGCGGGTCCCGTCGGGCAGGGGCGGGAATCGGTCTGCCCTTTCGGTGAGTGCCTTGTCGACGATGGCGCCTTCGTATCCGGGTAGGGAACCCCAGAGGCGCCATGCCGATTCGTCCAGGTTGGGTTGCATGACCAGGTGTCGGTTCGTGAAGGCATCGTGTTCTTGGGTGGGGGTGATCCGCCGGTGGTGGGCGATGCGGCGTCGCAGGCCGGCGATGTCCCACGCCCGTGAGGTCTCGACGAGATCGTCGTGTGGTGACACGACCGCGAGGCGGGCCAGTTCGACGGCCCGGTCGAACGAGACGCTGCCGTTCGCGAGTGCTTCGTTCACTTCGTTGCTGCTGCGGGTGATGCAGGTCAACGCCCGGGCGGTTTCGGGGGCGACGTCGAGGCGGGAAGCGACCCACTCGGCCAATGAACGGCACGCGTCCGCCGTGGGGATCTGCCGCCGGTCGACCTCGCCCAGCAGCCTCGCCTGGACGGCACGCAGGCGCCCGATCGTGGTTTCGATCTCGATCAGGTCCGTTTCGATCCGATCCGTCGACACTGTTTCCGTATCTCTCATGGTGTCACCGTATCAGCCGGGTGTGACAGAAAACAGCCGATAACGACCGATAAGGAAATAAAACGTGACACATCCCTCTCATCCGAAGCCCGGCGGCCCGGATTCTCATGTCCCTCTCATGAAACCGGCGTATCTTTGGAGTACCGAAGGAGGTATCGATGTTGGCCGTAACGACACTCGCGCAGTCCGCCCGATATGGGTTCGATCACATGGAAGGTTGGGGTTGGGGCTGGGGAGTAGCAGTCTTCATGGGCATGTTGGCCGCGCTGTTCATCGCTCTGCTCGTTTGGTTCATCGTTTCGCTGGCCGGCCGGCGAGACGACACGAGGGCACCGTCGGTTCCGTCCGCTTCGTCGTCTCGTGCGAGGGCGCTGCTCGACGAGCGGTACGCCAAGGGTGAGATCGACCGAGACGATTACCTGCAACGCAAAGGCGACCTGGAAGGCTGATCCGGGACGAGTGGGTGGGCAGCGTATGGTTCGATACTTACGAGCTGTTCGCCGTGTCGTCCTCGTGTCGCAGAGACGCGTCGGCGCCGCCGTCGATCATCCGTCGGTAGACGTGTCGCCCGCTCGAGGCTTGGCTGCCACGAAGCGAACGCTCGACACCTTGCCGGCGAGCGCCTCGAGAACGTCCGTGGATCGTTGCCCGCAGCAGCCGGATCCCGCATCGAAGACGTCCGAATCGACGATGGCGGAGATCTGAGTTGCCTCATACGTGAGCCGGTCTGCAACGTGCACTTCGTCGAGGCCGGCGTCCCGGAGCCCATGGAGATAGTCGTCTTCGCCGATCGCCCCTCCGACGCACGAGCTGTAGAGAACCGGATCCGCACGAACCCAGTCGGGGAGGTCTTCGACGACGAGGTCGGACACGGACATGCGACCCCCTGGTTTGAGGACCCGAGCGATCTCCGCGAACACTTTGTCCTTCTCGGGTGAAAGGTTGATCACGCAATTCGAGATCACCCAGTCGACCGATTCGCTGTCCACCGGGAGGTCCTCGATGAGGCCTTTGCGGGCTTCCACGTTCGCGAGTCCGGATGCTGCGATGTTCTCGCGCGCCTTCGCGATCATCTCATCGGTCATGTCGATGCCGATCACGTGACCGGTGGAGCCGACCTTCTTGGCGGCAAGAAGGAGATCGATTCCCGCTCCAGACCCCAGGTCCAGAACGACGTCGCCGGGTTTGAGATCGGCGAGCGCGACTGGATTGCCACAGCCGAACGAGTTGGCGACTGCTTCCGGGGGGAGATCTCGCAGTTCTGATTCTTCGTAGCCGGCGAACCGGGCCGCGACCCCCTTGGTGGCCGGCCCGTCACAGCAACCGCCGGTTCTCGTCACTGCGTCTGCATAGGTCTCGGATACTTGCCGTCGCGTGGTTTCGACATCAGACATCGGTCTTCCTCTCGTTGTCGTGCGTGCTCTCGGGACCGCAGCAGGCCTCGAGCGCGTCGGCGATCGATCGAAGGTTCGCGGCGAGTTCCGCGTAGGGGACCGAGTAGAAGACCTCACGTCCTCGTTTCTCGGCGGTGAGAACGCCTGCGTCCCGCATCGTGGCCAGATGCCGGGATACGACCGACAGGTCGACGGTGCAGCAGTCGGCTGCTTCCGAGACGGTGGAAGGTTCGCCTCCGGCCGAGAGCTTCGCCAGCAAGAGGATCCGGTTGGGATCGCTCAATGCCTTGAAGAACTCGGGATGCAGCACCTCTTGGAGGCGGTCGCTGCTGCAACACCCGGCTTCGGTCTGGTCATTGCATGTTTGCGTCACAATGCAAATCTTACTCGGGATCGGCACAGATGCAAGCTCGCCGTTCTTCGACACACGTGAAGTGCGGCGCGGCGTGGTTCCCGGTACCGGCCTTCGGATGTTCCCCCGGGCGGTCCAGGAGGCTAGGTTTGCCTGGATGTCCGGTCTGATCGTCACCTCAGGACTTACACACCGCTTCGGTGATGTGTTGGCGCTTGCCGATGTGAGCCTCGACGTTCCCTCCGGCAGGATCGGTCTGGTCGGGGCGAACGGCGCAGGCAAGACGACGCTCATCCGCATCTTGCTCGGCATGCTCACACCCACGCGCGGCAGCGCTCAGGTGATGGGCCTCGACGTGCGCCACGACACCCTCGCGCTGCGCTCTCGTGTCGGGTACATGCCGGAAGACGCGTGTCTTCCCGCAGCGCAGACCGCAGCCGATTTCGTCGCTTTTGCCGCAGAGCTCGCGGGGATCCCTGCCGCGGACTCGCGGCGTCGTGCGTCCGAGATCCTGTTTCTCGTCGGGTTGCACGAGGAGCGATTCCGTTATCTCGGAGACTTCTCGACCGGCATGCTTCAACGGGTGAAGCTGGCCCAGGCCATCGTCCACGATCCTGAAGTGACGTTTCTCGACGAACCGGCCGCCGGGCTCGATCCTGAAGGCAGGGAGCACATGCTCGAGTTGATCATCCGGCTCGGAGAGTTCGGAATCAGCGTCGTGTATTCGTCGCACATCCTCGATGACGTCGAGCGGACCTGCGACTGGGTCGTCATGCTCGATGGCGGCCGATTGGTGCGCTCCGGCCCCATTGCGGCGATGGGGAGTGAAGATGCTGTGACCGTCGAAGTTCTGGACGATCCGCAGGCCTTTGTCCGTTGGCTGCACGAGCGCGGCGCCAAGGCAGACGTCGCCGGGAGATCGGTTCGTGTTCGTTTCGACGGTGACCCGTTCAACCTGGTGCGAGATGGCTTGGCCGCCACCGACACCGGTGTGCGCCGGATGGGCCGACGCGCCAGAACCCTCGAAGACGCGTTCATCGAGGATGCCCGGCCGCGGGAGGCGACGTGAGCGACGCCGTCATCGTCGATCGCGGCTACCGCAGCTACGAGGGGCCGCGGCTCGCTCGTAGGGGAGCGATGGCGGCCATCGTCCGCGAGAGTGTGCGTCGGGCGCTCGGCTTGCGCCGGAAGGCGAGGCGCAAGATCCTTCCCTGGTCCCTCATCGCGATGGCGATCATCTCCGTCGCGGTCCTCGTCGGCCTGCATTGGGCGGCCCAACGTGCCGGCATCGGAGGGCTCGTCGCTTCACAGCTCCCAGGGTATGGACAGTACTTCGACATCATCTCCAGGATCGCGTTGCTGTTCATCGCGTTCGCCACGCCGCAGCTCCTGGCGCCCGATCGCCGGGAAGGCGTGCTCGCCGTCTACTTCTCACGTCCGCTGCGTCCCGTCGACTATCTGGGCGCCAAGTTCGCCGGCCTCGGGATACTCGTCATGGGGTTCTATCTGGTGCCCGAGTTCGTGTTCCACATCTCACTCGCGACTCTCGCTCCGGAAGGGTTCTTCTCCTATCTGGGGGGGAACCTCGACGTGTTGTGGCAGATCACGTTCGTCGCGTTCGTCTATTTCGTCGGTCACGTCTCGATTGCCTTCGGAGTTTCTGCGTTCGTGCCGCGAACCGGTCTTGCGGCGGGTGTGTTTCTCGGGATCATGCTCATCCTGAATCAGATCGTTGCCTCCGTTGTCGAGCTGGGCACGTTCCCGGGCTCTCGTTACGTGGCTCTGCTGGCGCTCGAGGAGCATCCTCGGATCGTGCGAGATTGGGTGTTCGGCATCACGACGGGCGACTACGTGCCACGGGTGGCCGGGTTCGACCCGTGGGTCTCACTTGCCGCCGTGGGGGTTCTCTTCGCCCTGGTCGGTGTCGGCGCGTGGGGGCGCTATCGGAGGTTGACGTGAGCGATCCGCTGTCGCCATCCGATCTCACCGTCGAGGCCCGGAACCTCTCGAGGTGGTTCGGGCAGAAGGTCGCCGTGTCGGAGGTAACCTGCGGTTTCGGTCCGGGGGTCACCGGTCTGCTCGGCCCCAATGGGGCAGGCAAGACCACGTTGCTGCGCATGCTGACCGGTCTCATCCGTCCGTCGGATGGTGACGTCCGGCTTCTCGGTGTCGACCCACGATCCCGACCGGGCATCTATCGACAGGTCGCACTGGTCCCCGAGGACGAGACCGTGCACGGGTTTCTCACGGCACGGCAGTTCGTGCACTTCAACGCCACACTCCAGCGGCTGGCAGATCCGGCGTCCGCGGCCGACAGGGCGTTGGGGCAGGTCGAACTGTCAGAGGTGGCCGACAGGCGACTGGCGACGTTCAGCAAAGGGATGCGCCAGCGGGCCAAGGTGGCCGCCATGCTCGTGCACGAGCCTCATGTGCTGTTTCTCGACGAGCCGCTCAATGGAACGGACCCGGTGCAACGTGCACACCTGATGCGGCTCTTCGTCGAGCTCGGTGAGCAGGGCAAAACCGTCATCGTGTCCTCCCACGTGCTCGGCGAAGTGGAGCGGATGGCGGATCGGGTCGTTGCAATGATCGATGGTCGTGTGGCGGGCGCCGGGACGGTTCCCGCCTTGCGGAGTGCGATGTCCGATATCCCCAGGAGACTGCGAATCGGTTGCGACCGGCCTCGGGTTCTCGCCGCGGCGCTCGTCGAGCACGAGTCTGTGGGGGGTGTCACCGTCGAGGGTGACGATGTGCTCGGAGTCGACGCGCTCGACTCCGAAGCGCTTGGCCGGGCACTGCCGCGTATCGCCCTCGATTCGGATGTGCGGCTGGTTTCGGTGGATCCGCAGGACGAATCGCTCGAGAGCACGTTTCGATATCTGGTGAGCCGATGAAGGCCTTCCTGGCGATCGGTGTGTTCACACTCCGCAAGTTGATGGGTCGTCGACGGGTCACCGGCCTGCTCTTGCTGACCGTGCTTCCGGCGATCATCGTCGCGCTGGTCGGCAAGAGCGCAGGCGACCCCGAGCAGTTGACCCGGGGGTTGACGGTGGGTGTTCTCCTGGCCGTGGCGATTCCGGTGGTTGCCCTCGTCAACTCGTCCGCCGCGCTCGGTGACCAGCGGCGCGAGCATCTACTGCCGTACATGACGCTGAAGCCGCTTCCACGATCGGTCATCGTCGGCGCGGTGCTCGCCGGCTCGGTCCTTGCGACACTCGCCATCGGAGGAGCGGGGGTTGCGGCCCTGTGGCTCGCCGGCGGCTGGGTGACCGGTTCGTGGACCGTCGGCTGGCCGGCGGCCGTCGCGCTGATCGTGTCCGCCCTCTCCTACGGGGCCGTGTTCATCCCGGTCGGTTACCTGTTCAGGCGAGGAACACTGATCGGCTTGATCTACATCTTCTTCTGGGAGGCGATCCTGGCCTCGGCCGTCCCGACTCTGGCCACATCGTCGCTCTGGCGGATCGGTCTGGCCGCGTATCTCGGGTTGCTGGCCGAGCCGGCGAAGGAGTTCGTGGATCTGCTCGGCACCGTGCAGCCGGGTGTCGGCGGTGCGTTCGTCAAAGCCGGGGTGCTCGTCGTCGTATCCGTGTTGCTGACGACGTGGCTGCTGCGAAGTCGGGATCAGGTCATCTAGTCGGTAGAGGGTACCCGGCACTTTCAAGCCGGTTGCCGGCCGTGGCTTCGCCCAAGCAGATACGTTGCCGTGGCGACACCGGCCGCACCTGCGACCGCAGTCGTCGTGCCGATCACCCGTTTCGCGGTTCTGGAGAATTCGATGATCGGCCATCCCCGGTGATAGGCGAGTGATTCGAGTGCCCGATCGGGATTGACGGCGACGGGATGTCCGACCAGCTCCAACATCGGGACGTCGGAGACCGAATCCGAGTACGCGTAGCAGAGACGCAGGTCGTAGCCTCGGTCGGACGCGAGTTTCGAGACGGCGGCCGCCTTCCCCTTTCCATAGCAGAACGGTTCCGAGAGCCGCCCCGTGTAGACACCGTCGGAGATCTCCGAAACGGTGCCGATCCCGCCGGTCATGCCGATCGCCTCCGCGAATTCGCGAACGATCTCGATCGGAGAAGCGGACACGATGTAGGTGTCCCTGCCGGCTTCATGGTGCAGATCGATGAGTGCCTGAGACTCCCTTCGGACCGCTTCGAGGAGCTGTGCGATGACCTCGTCGCCAAGTTGCTCGACATCGGTGACGGGCGTTCCCTTGATCACCTCGAGGATTCGGTCGCGAACCGCGTCCGCTTTTTCGTCCGATGAACTTCCGAGCCGGAAGAGGACGGCGTTGACGGCGTCACCGAAGAGCTGGTTGGTCGTGACCATGCCGTGGCGCCACGCGGCCATCCCGAAGGCGAACACCGAAGATCCCGAGATCAGTGTTCTGTCGAGGTCGAAGAATGCGGCCGCCGTGTCGTCCATACGGCGAGGCTATCACGCGGGCGCTACGCTGGGTCCATGGCTGTAGAAGAAGAACGTATCGCCCTGTTTCTGGACTACGAGAACCTGGCTATCGGCGCCAGGGACATCGGTCTCCAATTCGACTTCAAACCGATCGCCGACGCCCTCGCCGAACGCGGGAGGGTCGTGGTGCGGAAGGCATATGCAGAGTGGTCGGCCTTTCCGGACGACCGCCGCATGCTGACACGACACAACGTTGAGCTCACCGAGATCCCACAGCGCCTCGGCGCCGTGCGCAAGAACGCCGCCGACATCAAGATGGCCGTCGACGCGATCGAGCTCGCATTCGAGAGGGGATACCTGACGACGTTCGTTCTCGGAACGGGGGACAGCGACTTCACGCCACTCGTGCACAAGCTGCGATCGCTCAACAAGCAGGTCATCGGTGTCGGCGTCAAGGGGTCAACATCCGCTCTCCTGCCTCCTGCGTGCGATGAGTTCCTCTTCTACGAACGACTCAAGGGGGTCGAAGAGCCGCGAACCCGCAGGAAGAGCGTTGCCCGGGAAGAGAAGCCGACCGAAACCGGAACCGAAACGGAACCCGAGCCCGAGACCGGTGAGAACGGCTCCATCGAGGATCTGGTCACATTGATCACCCAGACGCTTGCAGGGCTGCAGAGCACCTCGGGCGGCGCCGTCGTCGCATCCAGCCTCAAGCGGGCGATTCTCCGCAAGGATCCGACGTTCTCCGAGTCGGACTTCGGGTTCAGAGGATTCGGTGAGCTATTGCGCCATCTCGAATCGAGGAGTGTGATCGAGCTGGGCGAGGGTCCGGCAAAGGGTGATCCCGTCGTCAGTTTCACGACCGAGGGCAAGGGAGAGGAAAAGGCCTTCGGTCTGCTTCGTCAGGTCGTACTCGAACTCGAAGCCGGAGGGAGCCCTCCGCTGCTGTCCGGACTGAAGAACCAGCTTCGCAAACGAAGCCCCGGTTTCTCGGAGAAACGCTACGGCTTCAGCGGCTTCCTCCAGTTCTGCAAGGCCGCTCGCACACGCGGCATCATCGACCTGCACTGGGACGACGATGCCGGCGACTACGTGGTGAACTCACAATGAGAAGCGGGCCCTGACGGGCCCGCCACTCGTCACTCGGTCGGGCCGATCACGGCCAGATACCGCGGTGGGAGGCTGCAGTGGCGCATCTTCCTGCGGCCACGATGTACGCAGCGGTCCTCAGGTTGGGATAGGGCACCTCTTCTCCCGGATGGGATTCTGACCATACGGTGCGAGTCTCCTCGATCCCCTCCTGAACATCGGCCAGGGTCGAGATCACTTTGTCCGTTGCCCGGTACATCTTCTTGCGGAGCTTCGCGTGGACCTCCTCCTCATCCCACTGCTGGTCTTCGATGTTCTGCACCCACTCGTAGTACGAGACGACGACACCGCCTGCGTTGGCCAGAATGTCGGGCAGGACAGGGATTCCCTTCGCCGCAAGGACTGCGTCGGCCGCCGGCGTCGTGGGGCCGTTGGCGGCCTCCACGAGGACCTTGGCGTTGATCCGATCCGCGTTCGCTGCGGTGATCTGATTCTCGAGTGCGGCCGGAATCAGGATGTCGCACGGCACTTCGAGCACCTCCAGCGGCGCAAGTGCCTTCGTCCCGTCGAGTTCGACAACGCTGGCGGTGCGGTCCTTGTGCTCTTCGACACGAGCCACGTCGAGGCCGTTGGGATCGAAGATCCCGCCCTTCGTGTCGCTCACTGCGACGATGGTCGCTCCGGCCTTTTCGAACAAGATCGCTGCATTGCGACCGGCATTGCCGAACCCCTGGATCGCCACCGTCGCTCCTTCGAGTGATGGAAGATCGGGCCGTCCGCCGAGATGGAGGAACCGCTCGGTCACGAACAAGGCTCCCTGTGCAGTGGCCGTCGGGCGCCCGAGCGAACCGCCGAGGTCGAGCGGCTTTCCGGTCACGACCGGTCGGTTGTTCTGTCCGGGGTGCATCATCGAATACGTGTCGAAGATCCACGCCATGGTCTGGGCGTCGGTGTAGACGTCGGGGGCGGGGATGTCGGTATACGGACCGATGTTGGAGCCGAGGGCGGCGATGAAACGGCGTGTGATCGAAGCCTTTTCATGTTGGGAGATCTTGCGAGGGTCGACCTGGACGCCGCCCTTTGCACCGCCGAACGGGATATCGACGAGGGCGCATTTGAGCGTCATCCAGGCTGCCAGCGCCCGGACCTCGTCTTCACTCACCTGGGGATGAAAACGGATGCCTCCCTTCCCCGGACCGCGGACCGCCGAGTTGAGCACCCGGTAGCCGTAGAAGACTTCGATGTGACCGTCATCCATGCGGATGGGCAGGGTCACGTTGACCGACTGTTCCGGTTCGAACAGCCACTCGGTCAGACCGGGGGACTCAGCCAGTTCCCGTATGTACGGGATCACCTGCTCGAACTGATGCCGAGCAATGTGGTTCGGGTTGAGGTCCTCAACGAAGGCGCGCTCGGGCGCTGTCATGGTGTCTCCTCTGGACATGCCGGCTTTGGGTGTGCGGAAAGAATGCCCCTGCGGCGGAGCGTGGTCTCGGTTCGAGCCGGCTGGTGCGATCCCGGATCTGGCACGTCGAGGAGTCTACGTTGTCGGATTGGGAAAGTCACAACAAACGATCGTTCGCCGAGCGGCCGATTGGTGGTCGCGACGCCTCGTCGGGCAACGGCGTGTTCATACGGGCCGGAGTGCTTCACGGCTGTCGGCTCGAGGTGCTCTCCACTCGGCACAGTGTACGACTGGGCATTGTCGCGCCTGAGTCGTCACGCCCGCCCCGTGGTCCTGCACCGATGCCGCGTCGCGGTACCGGGTACGGCGGACAAAGCGAGCCTGTGACCGATCGTGAGCCGGCCTCCGAGAGGACGAATACTGCGGATTGCCGGCCCGCAGTAATGTTGAGGTCTCATGGTTCTCGATCGCCTCAGACTCAAGCGCGCCTTCGAACAATGGGACACCGCCCGCTTCCTCGGGCTGGCGGTCATCGTCGGTGTCCTGGTCGGTGCGGGCGCCTCCCTGCTGATCGCGATGATCATGTGGATGCGCGGCAGCGTCGGGCAGATTCCACTCGGCCGCTGGGTGCCGGTCCTCGTCATCCCGCTCGGGATTCTGGTGGCATGGTTCGTCTCTAGCCGGTGGTCGCCCGAAGTCGAAGGCGACGGTGTTCCGGCAACGATCGAGGGATTGGCGATACGGTCCGGCTACCTGCCGAGCCGGGCCGTGATCTGGAAGTTCCTCGTGACGGCGTTGACTCTGGGCACGGGCGGTTCGGGAGGTCGGGAGGGTCCGATCGTGCAGATCGGAGCGACGATCGGCTCGTCCATCGCCCGGCACACGAACCTGGGCGAGGATCAGGTCCGGAGCCTGGTTGCCGCCGGCGCGGGAGCTGCGATCGGCGCGAGCTTCAACGCTCCGATCGCCGGCATGCTGTTCGCCATGGAAGTGATCTTGCGCACGCTGTCGATTCGACATCTCTCTGCAGTGGTCGTCGCCTCGGTCGCTGCCGCCGTGACGACCAGGAGCATATCCGGCGGAGAGGAGATCCTGAGGGCGCAGGCGTACGGCCTCATCCCACACAGGGAATGGCAGGAGCTGCTCATCTACGCGGCGCTCGGGATTGCCATCGCCGTGCTCGCCTGGGCGTTCCTGCGGTTGTTGGGATGGACCGAGGAACTCTCGGAACGATTCACGAGATGGCCGTGGCTGCGGCCCCTCGCTTTCGGGCTCGTGATCGCGCTGATCGGCGTCGTGGAGCCGGACGTGCTCGGCACCGGACAGGATTTCGTGGCACGGATCGTCAACATCTCGGTCTCCGGAACTCAGGTCTGGTGGCTGCTGATGGTGCTCGCCGCGCTGAAGATCGTCACGACGTCTGCGACGATCAGTTCCGGCGGTTCGGGGGGAGCGTTCATGCCGAGCCTCTTCATCGGTGCGGCCTTCGGCGCCGGTCTCGCCGAGCTTCTGGCCCCTGCGTGGACGCTGTCGCCGCTTCGGCCCGGACCGTTCGCCGTCGTCGGAATGGCTGCCATGTTCGCGGCGGTCGCTCGCGCGCCGCTGACCTCCATTCTGATCGTGTTCGAGATCACCCAGGACTACAAGCTCCTGCTTCCGCTCATGCTTGCCGTGTCCCTCGCCACCCTCATCGCCGACGTGCTGAGTCCGGAGAGTGTCTACACGATGCCGTTGATCCGCAAGGGCATTCAACTGGTCCACGCTTCGGAGGTCGACGTGCTCGACACCATCATGATCGGTGACGTGATGTCTGGACAGTCCCCGGTCGCTCCTCACATGACTCTGAAGGAGGCCATGGAGATTCTCAACGAACACGGCCATCACGGCGCTGCGGTACTCGACAACGGTCGTCTCGTCGGCGTGTTGAGCATATCGGATATCCTTCGGCAGCAGTCGACCGGCCTGGTCGCCGACGCGATGACGCCCCGTCCGGTGACCGTGACCGCGAACACTCCGGTGAGCCGGGCGCTGGAACGCATGGCCGCGCTCGGTGTTTCCCGGCTCCCCGTTGTCGCAGAGGACGACCCCACCCGTCTCGTGGGGATGTTCCGACGTGAAGATATCGTCAAGGCCTACCACGTCGCTCTGGGCTCCGCCACCGGTGTCCAGCTGGCGAGAGATCGCCTGCGGCGCAAGACCGAGCCCGGCGTCTCCTTCTTCGAGATCCAGGTGCCGGAGGAGCTCAGCGGGCAGCTACTCAAAGACGTCTCGTGGCCGGACGACTGCACGATCGTCTCCGTCAGGCGCCGCACGACGGTCTACGTTCCCCGTGGAGACACACGTCTGGAAGCAGGCGATGTCATCACGGTGTTTGGCACGAACACCGCCAGAGACGAACTGGTGGCCCGCATGGGGCACACCGGCGTGGCAGGTTCCGCAGGTATCGAATAGACTTGTCTCGAGACTTGTTTCGAGGAGGAGTTGTGGCCCTTCGTAAAGGCATGCACGTTCGGGAGTTGACTAAGAAGGTCGGTCAGGTTGCCCGCACCGGCGTCGTCGTCGGGATTCGTGATGGGATCGTCGAAGTGCGTTGGGATGACGGCCGGGTCAGCACACTCTCCGGAGCCGTGCTCGTACCAATTCAGACATCATCGACCGCGGCCGAGTAGCGCAGTGGCACCTCAGGACGCTTGAGCCGGTGCGGCTGCCCGTTCGGGGAGCGTCAGCGTGAACGTGCTGCGCTCTCCGCTCGAGTAGACCAGGTCGCCTCCCATGAGGCGGGCCAGGTGCCTCGACACGGTCAGGCCGAGGCCGACCGAATTCGGCTGAGACCCCGGTTCGTGGTCGCGGGCGTACGGTTCGAAGATTTCCTCTTCGAGCCCCGGGCTGATCCCTGGGCCATCGTCGGAGACGCGCAGCGCGACGAATCCGTCCTCGACCGCGGTACTCACCTCGATGTGCCGACCCCCGTAGCGGACGGCATTGGTGATGAGGTTGCGGATGACCTGGCGGAGCCGGGCCGGGTCGGCCCACGTCTCGGTGTGACGGGCGGTGACGGTGATGCGTTGCTGGGAGGGTTCGTCGAGGGCGGCGACCACGCTTTCGATCTGCTGGGCGATCTCGACAACCCGTGGTGCGATCGCCACCTTGCCGATCTCCGCGCGCGCGGCAACCAACAGGTCTTCGACCAGGTTGGCGACATCGGAGGCCTGATCGGCGAGTAGGCCCATGAACTCGCTGATCTCTTCGGTGGAGAAGACCTTCCACGAGGATCGCAGCTCTTCGGCGAGGCCGACGACCGCCGTGAGGGGAGTGCGCAGTTCATGAGAGACCGAAGCGACGAACTCGTCCTTTGATCGGACGAGCTGTTCAAGGCGGCGTTGCGTTTCGATGCGCTCTGTCAGGTCTCGGAACGTAGCCGAGATGTGGGTGATCCTCCCGTTGTCGTCGCGATGTGGGAGCACCACGGCCGATCCTGGGATCGTTGCACCGCTCGGCGCGTGCAGAGTTATGTCGCCGGTCCACCAGCCCGAAGTGCGAAGCGTCCGGAAGATGTCCTTGACAGTCTCTCCGGAGTCCGTCTCGATCATCTCGGCGATGTCCAGGGGCGGCAGAGAGCCCTGAGACGCGAGTCCGTACCATTCGCGTCCGGCGCGATTCACGTACGTCATGTGGCCTTTGACGTCGATGATCCCGACCAGGTCGGGGGTCGCCTCGAGGATCTTGATCATCTGGTCGCGGTCGGCTTCCGCCTTGCGTCGCTCGGTGATGTCCTGGATCAGTCCGATCATCAGTTCCGGCGCGCCCTGATCGTCATGGACGACGGTGACCGAGAACTCGACCCAGATGGTGTGGCCGTTGGCGTGCAGGAATCGCTTGGCGAATCGGTAGGAGGGGATCTCACCGGCAAGGAGCTGTTCCCTGAGTGCCAGATCGATCTCCTGGTCCTCGGGATGGGTGATGTCGGCGATGGACATTGCCTCGAGTTCCTCGACAGGCCTGCCGAGCATGCGGGCGAGTTCGGTGTTGGCGGCGACGATCTGCTCGTCGAGATCTACGGCGGCGATGCCGATGGGGGCGTGCTCGAAGAGTGCTCGCAGCCGTGCCTCCGATTCGCGCAGGGCCTCCTCCGCCTGGTGGCGGGCCGTCGTGTCGGTGAGGGCGCCTTCGAAGTACGCGGTCTCGCCGTGCTCGTCGAGCACGACACGGGAGCTGTCCCGGACCCAGATCGTGCTTCCGTCGTACCTGCGTAGTTGCTCCTCGACACCGATGAGCTTGCCTTCGGCCTCGAGCCTCTCGATGGCCTCTTTTCTCCCGGCTTTCTGGACGTAGGCGTCGTGCACGTCGAGGTCGAGCATCGTGTCTCGATCCGGATACCCGAGCAGCTCGACGAGGGCAGGGTTCGCGTCGAGGATCCGACCCTCGGGGTCCGTCCGATACAAGGCGGCCGGGATTCCCTCGAACAGACTTCGGTACCGCTCCTCTGATGCAGCGAGGGCTTCTTCAGCGGCCTTCTGTTCCGAGATGTCGAGCGTTTGTGCGAAGTAGGAGTGGGGGTTGCCTTCCTCGTCACGGATGAGCGTGGCCACGATCCCGGCCCAGAAGACGGAGCCATCCGACCGTACGAAGCGGTCCTCGGCCTGCCAGTGGGTGGTGCCGCCTTCGAGGGCGCGGCGCAGTCGACACTCGGCCGCTTCCAGGTCGGCCTCGTCGACGATGTCTCGCCACGTCATGGTGAGAAGGGTGCGCTCATCGTATCCGACCTGCTCGCAGAAGGCAGGGTTGACCTGGGTGATCTTGCCCTCCAGCTCGAACATGGTCATTCCCATGGCGGCACCTTCGAACGACAGACGGAATCGCTTCTCACTCCCGGCAAGATCTCTCCGCGACTCGTCGACGACCTTGGAGATGTTGAGCATGATCACCGCGGTGTAGAGGACGATGGCGAGCGGCAGGCCGAACTCGCCGATCCAATCGATCCAGTCATCTGTCGTGCCGTGGAAGAGAGGCAGTGCGTGGGCCACCAGGTGTACGAGAGCCATGCCGAAGATGAGCGCGAGGGTTGCCGTGATCATGCACAGTGCGCGGTCTCGATCCAAGAGGATCGCTGCGATGACGACGACGTAGGCGAGGAGGAAGTAGACGGCCGGGACGGGGCCGAACATCCACCAGATGAGCCCGGTGCCTGCGAGGTCGATCGCCAGAGCCCACGTCGTGCCGGCCCTTTGTGGCTGTACGGTGTTCCAGGCCAGGGCGAGCGCTGCCGCAACGGCGAGAATCCCCACATCGGCCGAGCGGTGCAGCCACCAGACGACCGCCAGCACAGGTACGGCAATGGCGTATCCAACTGCTCGCAAGCGCAGCAATGAGCGCGCAACGGTTTTCGGGAAGCGCCCGTTCATAGCGCTGACATCGGCCGGGCCGGTGGTCCTCTTGAGCTAAAGGTATTGGCCTGGGCTCACGTCGGGAGCTTCCAGCGACTTGCGGGATCGAACCTCCTGGAGTTGAGCTTGCGCCGCCATCTGCTGGGTCCACAGGCTCGCCTGGATGCCGTGGAAGAGCCCTTCGAGCCAACCGACGAGCTGCGCCTGGGCGATACGGAGCTCAGATTCAGACGGGATCTGCGAGGTGAGGGGGAGGAAGACGTCATCCAGTTCTTCTCTCAGGTCGTCTGAGAGCACTTCCTTGAGCTCTTCCAAAGTGCGTGTGTAGATGGCGAGGAGACGTATACGCCCCGCCTCGTCGAGGGGAGCCTGGCGAACCTCCTCGAGCATCGCTCGGGTCATCGATGCGATGCGGATTACCTTGGTCGGCTGCGTGACCGCCGACTCCACGATCTCGGGTTCGATCGCCTGCTCGTTCGTGTTCTCATCTGCCTGTTCGATCGTGTGCTCATCCATGACCAACTGAGCCTAGTGCCCTCGCCGGTGACGTTCGGGGTGTCGATACCAAGACCCGCACCCAACCCTTCTTGCGTGAGGCCGCCCCGGGCTATAGGCAGCCGGCTCACGCAAGAACGGGGGGCTCGGCGTTCCTGACCGGCTGCTGACTGCTGACCGGCCGTTGACCGCTGACCGGCTGCCGACCGGCCTCTGGCATCGATCTGTTGGATGTTGTAGACTAACGTCAAACAGCAAGGAATGGTATGACGGACGAGTACCCACAGATCCTCGACACGGCACATGTCGCCGAACTGCTCGGCATGAACATCCAGATGGTGCGCAAGTACGCCAGAGAAGGCCGAATCCCCGCCTACCGGTTGCCCGGGGGACGCACGTTCCGGTTCTTCCACGACGAGATCATCGAGTTCGTGAAACAGCATCCGGCACGCGAGTTGCAGGACGACCTGGAGTCCGGTGAGTGATGCCGGTCGAGGCACTAGCTCTTGTGCCGGACGACGAATGCAATCTGCGACAGTGGGACGAAGATGTCCTGACCGTCGGCGGTGGTGAGCATCACATGGTCTCTCGCCACGGCGGCGATGTGCCCCTTCGCAGAGACCCCCGCGTGGGGGGCGACGATCTCGATCAGCTCGCCGGTGAGCTCATGCTCGGAGAGCCGTGCCTTGAACGTGGCCGCGCCGGCGACGCGGTCGAAGCCGTCCGAGTAGCCACGGCGCCTGATCACGAGATGCAACGGGCCGGAGAGATTGGCGTCGATCCAACCGCCGTCGGTTTCCAGCGACACGAGATCGCCGCGAGCGTACCGCACCGTTCCCACGTACGAGCGATCGGAAGAGGTCACCGCCAGCAGATCGCCGCGGGTCATCGCGTCGAACGCGACGTCACCCAATTCACGCACACGTGCCGCGAGTTTCGCAGCATCGGACTCGGACTCCTCTGCTTCGGAGCGCAACGTGTGCTCCAGGTTGCCTTGCCAGTTATCCACAACTCCTCGCAGGACCTCGGCGAATTGCCGACCAGTGGCAAATCACACTACCTGCAGGATATAGTGGCCGTCTCACGGGGAGGGTACTGCTGGGAGGAGTGAGAGCCGGGCTGGGGCCGTTGGGGCGGTTTTCCACGGGCCACTGGGTGATGCTCGTGGCGGGTCTCGTTGCGGTGGTTCTGAACTTCGCCTATCTCCGTTCGCAACAGAATACGGTGAGTGTCGCCGTCGCCGCAGAGGACATTTCGGCCGGTGCTCGCCTCGAGGCGGACATGGTGCGGTTCACACCGGTGCACGCGCAGAGCGACGTCGAGGATCGAATGGTCCGAACCGGCGAACTGGATGGTCTCATCGGCATGGTGGTTGCCCGCTCCATCTCGTCGGGGACGTTGCTGTCCGAACGCGATTTCGTGATGCTTTCGTCGACGGTGCGCGCAATGAGCATTCCGGTGGATCCTGAGCATGCCGTCGGAGGTGCTCTGCGTCCAGGGGACCGCGTCGATGTTCTTCAGTCTGCGGACGGTATCGCCCGCTACGTTCTCGTCGGGGCGGAGGTACTGATGGTCGGCGATGGAACCGGGGGAGCACTCGGAGGCGCCGGCCGATACGCGGTGACGGTGGCCCTGGACGCCGAATCGGCGCTCGAAGTTGCAGCTGCCCTGTCCGAAGGAACGCTCGACCTCGTGCGCTCAACGGGGTCGGCGCCACCATCCGTTCTGGTCTATCCACCGGATGCCAAGCCGTGAACGCAGACCCGACGGTCGCGCTCGTGCTGTCCCCAAGGGACTGGGCGACTCGGCTGCATCGTTACGCCGCCGACCACGGTGGCGTGCGCGTGAAAGCCCGAATCCTGCGCCCGGAGGAGGCCGCAAATGGCGACTTCGAAGTGCTCGTGGTCGATGACACGACGTCATTCCTGAGCCGGCGGCTCGTCGACGAGATGCATGGGGGTGGCCGCAAGGTGCTTGGCGTCTACGACGAAGAAGAACTCGCCGAGGGCCGTGAACGGCTGCTGGAGATGGGCGCGGACGCGATCATCGTCTCGCACGCGACAGCCGAGGAATTCGTCCATCAGATCGCCGAGATGCGCTCCGGAGAAGTGATGCGAGTTCCGCGGGTCGTCGCGCAGCATGCAGCCTGCGGCAAGGTCGTGGTGGTCGGCGGGCCGTTTGGAGGCACCGGTTCCACAGAGATTGCGATCGGCCTTGCAGGGCGGCTCCAGGATGGCGGATCGCAGACGGTCCTCGTCGATGCCGACGATGTCGCCCCGTCGGTCGCTCAACGGCTCGGCCTGCCGCTCGTACCGAATCTGCGAACCCTCGTGGACCACTCCCGGCATGGCGAGGACATCGGGAGCGACGTGGATGACAGTGCCGGGTTTGGCGTCGTCTGCGGGATTCCCAATCCTCGCGACTGGTTCGAACTCCGTCCGGCGGACGTCGTCGTCGCCATCGAAGATCTGGCCAAGACCGCGGACTGTGTGATCGTCGACGTCAGCTCGGGAGTCGAGCGGCTTCCCGGTGATGGCCGGTACCGGCTCTCGAGGAAACTCATCGCGACGGCCGACCTTCTGATCGGCGTCGGCGTTCCCACACCGCTCGGTGTTTCGCGGCTGCTGGACTGGGTGGCTGAGGCGAAGGTGCTGAACGAGCACGGCCGGTTGCGCTTGGTCGTCAACAGAACCCCGAGAGGAGCGTTTCTGCGGAGCGAGGTCGCCCGAGAGATCGAGCGGGTCTTCGAACCGTCGGTGCTCAGGTTCCTGCCTGCAGACCGGCGCGTGGAACAGGCGTCCTGGGCTGGAGATCTCGTCCGAAAAGGAGCCTTCAGCCGTGGAGTGGCCGCGCTGGTCGCCGATGCTCCGCTGGTCGGAAGTGCCCCATGAGCGCCTACGAGGACATTCGCTCCGCCGCGATCCAGATCATCGAGCGACGGAAGCTCGACGTGCGGGCCGAACGTGAACTGACGCGCGTCGCGGTGACCGAGGCGGTCGGGACCTACCAGCGACAGGCCGATCATGGTGGGAACAAGACGCTGCTCGATCCTGCAGAGATGATCGAGCGGGTCTTTCACGCCGTCGCAGACTTCGGCTCACTCACCGACGTACTGACCGATCCGGGAGTCGAAGAGATCTTCATCGAGGGAGACCGGGTGTCCTCCATCGACGGCGACGGGAGGTTGCACGCGCTGAGTCGTCCAACGACGGAGGAGGAGAACCGCCGGGTGGTCGACCGGCTCCTGGCGGACACCGATCGTCATCTCGATGTTGCGAACCCGATCGTGCAAGCCAGGGTCCTGCGAGACTCGGCCCGACTGACCGCCGTCATGCCTCCAATCGCCGATCGTCTTTCGGTCACGATCCGCAGATATGCGCTTCGCAGAGAGACACTCACATCGCTGGTCGAGCTCGGCTCGATGACACCGCCGGCGGCCGGGTTCTTGTGGGCCGTGACACAGGCAAACTCGAGCATCATCGTCTCCGGACCTCCCGGCTCGGGCAAGACGTCCATGCTCGCAGCGTTGATCGCCGCCATTCCGCCGGGAGACTGCCTGCGAAGCTGCGAAGAAGTTCGGGAGTTGCACGTCCCGATCGTTCACGGCTCCTACTACGAGGCCCGGCCACCGTCGCTCGACGGGTCGGGGGCGATACCGCTGCGAGATCTCGTGAAGATCATTTTGGCAATGAGGCCGGATCGCATCGTCGTCGGGGAAGTTCGTGGCGCCGAAGCCTTTGAGCTCACGCGGGCGGTCAATGCAGGCTGCGGGTTCTCCTGCACGGTGCATGCCAATTCCGCGCGCGAAGCGCTCTCTGCTCTCGTCAACGCAGCACTGATGGCAGGAGAGAACGTCACCGAATCGGTCGTTCGCAACGTCTTTGCCTCCTCCATCGACTTCGTCGTGCATCTGGACAGGGACACGTCGGTGCGGTCGGACCGTGGCCTCCGACGACGAGTCATGGAGGTGCTCTCCGTCGTTCCATCGCTCCACGACGATTTCACGACGGAACCGATCTTCCTTCGGAGCGATCTGGGTGGACCGCTCGAATGGACCGGGGTGTTCCCACCTGACGACCTCACGAGACGCATCCAGCGTTCCCTTCCCGAGGGCATGACGCTGCGAGCGATCTTCGAGGGAAGACTGTCGCCGCTGTGATCTTGCTGGCCGCCCTGGCAACCGGGTTATTCGTCGCTCTGGTCGTTGCGGCGCTCGGAGGCGTGGCCCCGGTCCGCTCTCGTCGCAAAGCCGCTCATCTCGCCAGAACGAGACTGTGGCTCACTCAGGCAGGGGTCGACCTCGCGCCCCTTTCGTTCATGGGCGCGATCGTCGCGGTCGGCCTTGCCGCACTGGTCGCATTCGTGGCGGCCACGAGAAGTCCGGTCGTCGCCGTGTTCCCCGCGGTCGCCGTGGCGTCGCTGCCGGTGCTCTCGGTGTCGCGTCGTAGGGCGCGCCGCATGGAAGAGGTGCATGCGGCGTGGCCGGACGGACTGAGGGATCTCGTCGCGTCCGTTGCCTCCGGCATGTCGCTCGCGCGCTCTCTCGATCGACTCTCCGAGCGGGGGCCGATTCCACTGCAGGCCGCGTTTGCCGGATTCCCGCTCATGGCGCGAACGGTCGGGGTCATCGCTGCACTCGAGATCGTCAAGAGCGAACTGGCCGATCCGACGTCGGATCGCGTGCTGGAGGTGCTCATACTCGCCCAGGAGCGCGGGGGCCCCGCCATCTCGGAGATCCTGGAGGATCTTGCCGAGGCGGCAACTCGTGATCTGTGGGCGCTGGAAGAGATCAGGACCGAATCGCTGGAGCAGAAGATCAACGCCCGCGCCGTTTTCGTGCTGCCGTGGCTGGTCTTGGTGGCCCTGACGCTGCGAGAGGGCGCGTTCCGGGATTTCTACCGGAGCCCGGCGGGCATCCTCGTCGTGACCGTCGGGGCTGCGTTGAGCGCCTTCGGTATGTGGCTGGTCGCCCGCCTCGGGCGGGAGCCTGACGAGCCGAGGGTCTTCGCTCCCGCAGGAGGTGCCCGGTGATCGCGTTGGTCGTTGCGCTGTGCACGGGGATCGCGGTCGTCGCGGCAGCATCTCTGGTGGTGAAGCCGATGCCCCGACTCGGCCCGCGGGTCCGTCCCTACAGTGTCGCGAGCACCGTCAGTCTCGGGGGAACGCCCGAACTCGGTCGGGCCGGCCAGGCATCGGTTGTCGAGATCTTCAAGGTGATGCTCGAAGGAGCGGGTCGGCGACTCGGCCGGATCGTGGACGGCTCGAGTGAGCTCGAGATGCGGCGCAAGCTGCGCCAGGCAGGTCTGTTCCCGACCGTCGACGAGGGGCGCCGTCTGGCCGAATACCGGCTGCGACAACTGTTCTCCACGGCGCTGGCCACCGGCGGCGCGTTCCTTGGAGCGACGGTGGTGGGGCTCGATGCCGGTGCCGCTTTGGCCGTGGCCGGCCTTGGGTTCATCGTGGGAGCGACCCGCTGGCGGAGTCGTCTCGACAAGGCGATCGAAGATCGCAGGATGCGTCTGCGGATCGAGGTGTACACGATCAACCAGCTGCTCTCCATGCGGGTGAGAGTGGGCGGTGGAGTGGTCCAGGCCGTCCAGTACATCGTCTCGCGAGGCGTGGGAGCAATGGCCGGGGAACTCGCCGAGGCCTTGCGGCTTCATCGCAGCGGTGTTCCGGCGTCGGAGGCACTTGCCCGCATCGCACACTCGACACCGGAGCCGCACGCCGCCAGAACGTACTGGCTGTTGTCGTCGGCCGAGGAGCGCGGAACGGATCTGGCGGGTGCGCTCCTTGCGCTCGGGGAAGACGTCCGGGAAGCACGGCGAGAAGCCATCAGGCGCGCTGCGACGAAGCGGCGTGCCGCAATGTTGATACCGACCATCGCAATCCTCGCACCAATCATGCTGCTGTTCGTGGCGGCACCGCTGCCGAGCATCGTGTTCGGCGGCCTCTAGGGAAGGAGCATTGATGCAGCCGATCATGGAGATGATCCATCGGGACGAGAGGGGTCTGAACACCGCCGAGCTCCTCGGGAACGCGGCACTGGCGATCATCGCGTTGATCGCCATCTGGGCCGCGCTCCAGGCACTCGGGCTGGACATCGTTGCGTGGATTCGCGCGCAGCTACTCGGCTGACGGCGCGCGCAACCGACCGGATGAGCGGTTGGCGGAGCCTGAGGTTCGCGCCCCGTGGTGCGGTCGATGCGCCCGGTGGCGAGCCTCGGTTCGGGACACCGCGAGATGGTGGGCAGGGTGCTCTGAAGGCGGTATGCGACCGGTCGTGCGGTTTCGCGACGCCGCAGTTCGTTCTCGCCGCCGGGCTTGCGCTGATGTTCTTCGTCTTCTTGGCGAACATGATCGTGTTCCAGTACGGCAAGGGGGTCGTCCGGGGTGCGCTCAATGAGGGGGTGAGGGCGGGGGCCCGGTCGGCAGCGGGGCTCGGGGACTGCGAACGGGCTCTCACGGACACGCTCGACGATCTGCTCGGAGGAACGATGGGTGAGGGGGTCGAGGCATGGTGTTCCGCCGATGGGGCGTTCGTGAGAGCCGACGCGAACGTGACGTTCCGTTCGTGGATCCCCGGAGTGCCCGACTGGTCCTTCACCGTGTCGGCACAGAGTGTCAAAGAGTCTGTGCCGTGAAGGATCGTGGTTCTGCGCCTCTCGAACTGGCTGCAGCCGTAGGCCTCTTGCTCATTCCTGCCGTTCTGCTCGTCCTGAGCTTCGCTCCGTGGGTGGAGCGTCAGATGATGGCGCGTGAGATCGCCCGGAACGCCGCTCGTACTGCCGCCGTCACCGCGGAGTTGGCCGACACCGGAGATCTGGTTGACCGCGCCGTGCTCAACTATGGCGTCGATCGTGAGGATGTCGCCGTGACCCTCAGCGGGAATGTTGGACGTGGCGGCCTCGTCACGGCGACGGTGGACGTCCGTATGCCGGCGATCGTCATCCCCGGAATCGGTGAGTTCGGGTCGGTGACCTGGTCCGTCCACCACACCGAACAGGTGGACCTGTACCGGAGCTTCCCGTGAGCAGGGACCGTGGATCGATCACGATATGGGTGCTGGGCCTCGTCATCATGGTGATGGCGCTCGGGGGATTGTCGTTGGACTTGTGGCGGGGACTCGTCGTGCGAAAGGCGGTCGCCGCCGTGGCGGATGCCGCGGCGGTCGCCGGCGCATCCGGTATCGACGAAACGGCGTGGCGCAACGGGGAACTCCGGCTTGACGCCCCGAGAGCACGTTGGCTCGCCGATCGGGTCATCGCGGCCGAACCGGATGCCGCGTCGTTGCGTTGGAGGGTCCAGGTGGCCCCGCAGGAAGTCACGGTGACCGTCGAGCGGGACGTGGACCTGACGTTGCTCCAGATCATGGCTCCCGGCGACGAACCGCTCCTGGTTCGCGTCCGCGCCACGGCCCGACCCAAACGCGAAAGCTGACCGAAGCCGCTACTTCGTACTTTGTACCTGGCATCGCAACGTACCCGGCATGCGGGACCGTAGGGCGAGCGTCGCGGCTCCTGCCGGCTGTTGACCGATGACCGGCTGATGACCGATGGCCGGCTCGCCTTGTTGAAGCGGGCGGAACGAGGCATAATCACCCCTCTACCTCTTCTTCCAAGGAGTCACGTCATGCAAGTCACGCTGCGCGCCGAGACAGGGCGCGAGCGAGGGAGTCGGTCCTCACGGCGGCTGCGGCGCCAGGGGATGGTCCCCGCCGTTGTCTACGGCAGGAACCTGCAGCCCGTCGCGATCGCCGTGAACGCCCGCGAGCTGCACACGGTGCTGCACTCGGATGCGGGCATCAACGCGCTCATCAACCTCGAGATCGACGAGGGCGCCTCCCGGCTCACCATGGCCCGTGAGTTGCAGCGGCATCCCGTCCGTGGTGAGATCACGCATCTCGACTTCGTCACGATCTCACTGACGGAGAAGACACGGGTCGAAGTCGCCATCGAACTGACGGGCGAGTCCGAGGGTGTCCTGGAGGGTGGCATCGTCGAGACGATCCGTAGCAGTGTCGAGGTGGAGGCCCTGCCGACCGAGATCCCACAGTCGATCGTCGTGGACATCACAGCGATGGCGGTCGGCGACACGTTGCGCATCTCCGACCTCCCCGTTATCGAGGGTGCCGAATACCTCGACGACCCGGACGACCCGGTCGTCACGATCGTCGTGCCTGCGGCGATTGTCGCCGAAGAGGCCGAAGAGGGTGAAGAACTCGAAGAAGGCGAAGAAGGCGAAGAGGGCGAAGAGGTGGAAGAGGGCGAAGATCCGGGAGGCGAGTAGCCGTCCACATGAAGGTGATCTTCGGCCTTCGCAATCCAGAGCGCCGCTACGACGGAACCAGACACAACGTCGGAGGGGAAGTCGTCGAGGCCATCGCGAATCGATGGAGTCTCCGTTTCCGTCGCGGCCCGCGACGCGTCGCTGCCTCGCTGGCCCAGGGGACCATCGACGGGGTCGACGTGATCCTGGCCCTCCCGCGTGTTTCGATGAACGTCTCGGGCCCGGCGGTCGCGGCGGTCCTGCGCTACTACGGTGCGGGCACCGAGGATCTCCTCGTCGTTCACGATGACATCGATCTTCCGTTCGGCCGACTTCGCCTGCACCGCGGGAGAGGAACAGGCGGCCACAACGGGGTGCGCTCGATCGTCGCCACCGTGGGCAGCCGAGACTTCTACCGGCTGAAGGTCGGTGTCGGCCGTCCGCCGGGACGCATGGACCCTGCTGCATTCGTACTGCAGAGATTCGATAGAGACGAACGTCACGAGATCGACCTGCTCATCGGTGATGCCGCGGACGTCGTCGAGCAATACCTCGTCGATCCCGAAAGCGCCGTGCAGGCCGCCGGCAGCCGTCGGCCGGAGGATCCTCGGTAGGGTGACGACGAAGGAGGTCGGATTGTTCGTCGCCGCCATCGATCAGGGAACGACGAGTAGCCGCTGCATGATCTTCGATCACGCCGGAACGGTCGTCTCGTCCGCACAGAGAGAACATCAACAGGTATTTCCGAGACCGGGATGGGTAGAACACGACGCGTCCGAGATCTGGGATCGGACGGTCGAAGTCGTCGAGGGCGCCCTTTCGGCCGGCGGCCTCACCGCTTCGAATCTGGCGGCGGTCGGGATCACGAATCAGCGCGAGACGACGATCCTGTGGGACAGAGCCACCGGAACACCGGTCCACAACGCCATCGTGTGGCAGGACACCCGGACCGCGGAACTCTGCGATCGCCTTGGCGGAGAAGAGGGGTCCGATCGATTCCGGTCTCGCACAGGACTGCCCATCGCCACCTACTTTTCGGGTCCGAAGATCGCATGGCTACTGGAACGGTCGGCCGAGTTGAGGGCTCGCGCCGAATCCGGCGACGTGCTGTTCGGGACGGTGGACACGTGGCTGCTCTGGAAACTCACCGGTGTGCATGCGACCGACGTCACCAACGCGAGCCGCACCTTGCTGATGAACCTGGAGACACTCCAGTGGGACGAGACCTTGCTCGCAGAGATGGGTATCCCGCGTGCGATGCTCCCCGAGATCCGGCCCTCCGTCGGCGTGTTCGGGACGGCGGCAGGTCCCCTCCGGGGAGTCCCCGTCGCCGGGATTCTCGGAGACCAGCAGGCAGCCCTGTTCGGGCAGGCGTGCTTCGACCCGGGCGACGCCAAGAACACATACGGAACCGGCTGCTTCATGCTGATGAACACGGGTGAGCGCCCGGTGCCGTCCGAGAACGGACTGCTCACCACCGTCGGCTACCGCATCGGGTCGGAGCCTGCCGTGTACGCGCTGGAGGGCTCGATCGCCGTGGCCGGTGCCCTCGTCCAGTGGCTGCGGGACAATCTCGGCGTGATCGAGCAATCCGGCGATGTCGAGGCATTGGCCAAGACGGTGCCCGACAACGGGGACGTGTACTTCGTCCCGGCGTTCAGCGGGCTGTTCGCCCCCCGCTGGCGGCCCGACGCACGAGGAGTGATCGTCGGGCTGACGCGGTTCGCGACCTCAGGACACGTCGCACGGGCTTCGCTCGAAGCGACGGCGTTTCAGACCCGGGAAGTGCTCGACGCGATGTTCGCAGATTCCGGCGTGCGGCTGAGGGAACTCAGAGTCGACGGAGGCATGGTCGTCGACGGGTTGTTGATGCAGTTCCAGGCCGACATCCTGGGAGTACCCGTGATCCGACCGGAGGTCGCGGAGACGACGGCGCTCGGCGCTGCCTATGCGGCCGGCCTTGCCGTCGAATACTGGGGCGGACTGGACGACTTGCGGGCGAATTGGCGTGAGGGCTCGCGGTGGACACCCGCGATGGACAAGGAACGGCGAGAGTCGCTGTACGCACGATGGAACCAGGCGGTCGAGCGGACACTCGGGTGGGTGCCGGCTGGTAGCCTCGACGAAGCGGCAAAGGAGCAGGAGCAGCATGAAGATCGTGGTCGGCTTTATCAGGACCCAGGAGGGCAAAGCGGCGCTGCAGGCGGCAATCGATGAGGCCAAGCTGCGCAATGGTGAACTGGTCGTGGTGCATTCGATGATGGGCGGCGATCACGAGAAGGCAGAGCAGGTGCTCGCCTATCGAGAGGAACTCGACGAAGTCGAGAGACGCCTCGACGAGGAAGGCGTTGCGCACAGCGTCCATGAATACGTGCGAGGGTATTCGCCCTCCGAGGATCTCATCAAGGCTGCCGACGATGAGGGTGCCGGTCTGATCGTGATCGGACTGCGGAAACGTTCCGCCGTCGGGAAGCTGCTGCTCGGCAGCAACGCCCAGGAGATTCTCCTCGGCGCCCACTGCCCTGTGCTCGCCGTCAAGGCGAAATACTGAGCACCTCGTACTCCGCACTCCGTACCTGGTGACTGGTACCAGGCACCTGTGGCGTCTCATCGTCGAGAACAAGGAGCCTCCATGCCCTATCGCACCATCATCGAACCGTTCCGAATCCACAGTGTTCAGGCGATCAACTTCCCGACCCGTGAAGAACGCGAAGCCGCGCTGCAGCGCGCCGGCTACAACCTGTTCGGACTGCGCGGCGACGAGGTGATCATCGATCTGCTGACCGATTCGGGGACCGGTGCGATGTCCTCACGCCAGTGGGCGGGGATGATGGATGGCGACGAGTCATACGCCGGGAGTCGTTCCTTCTATCGTTTCCGAGATGTGATCACCGGGATCACCGGTTTCTCGGAGATCATCCCGACCCATCAGGGGCGGGCATCCGAGCGCATCCTGTTCAGCACGACGGTCGGGCCGGGCGATGTGGTGCCGAACAACACGCACTTCGATACGACGAGGGCGAACATCGAGCATCAGGGCGCCGAGGCCAGGGATCTGCTCAACGCGGAAGGGCACGATCCCACGGTCGTTGCGCCGTTCAAGGGCAACATGGACATCGAGGCGCTCGAAGCCACCATCAAAGAGGTCGGCGCCGAGCATATCCCGATGGTGATGGTCACGGTCACCAACAACTCCGGTGGCGGACAGCCCGTCTCGCTTGCGAACCTGCGGTCCGTACGGGAGGTGTGCGATCGCCACGGCATCCGTTTCTTCCTCGATGCCTGCCGCTTCGCCGAGAACGCCTGGTTCATCAAGCAGCGGGAAGAGGGGTATGCCGACAAGACGCCTCTGGAGATTGCCCAGGAGATGTTCTCGATCGTCGACGGATGCACGATGTCGGCGAAGAAGGACGGCCTCGCCAACATCGGCGGTTTCATCGGACTGCGCGATCCCGACCTGGCACAGGAGGCGCGCAACCTGCTGATCCTCACCGAAGGGTTCCCCACGTACGGTGGCCTCGCCGGGTACGACCTCGAGGCGATTGCGATCGGGCTCCAGGAAGTCCTCGACGAGGAGTACCTGCGGTATCGGATTCGCTCGACCGCGTATCTCGCCGAGAAGGTGCGTGCCGCCGGTGTCCCGATCGTTCGGCCACCGGGAGGTCATGCCGTCTACATCGACGCCAAGGCGTTCCTGTCGCATGTTCCGCCGAGCGCCTACCCGGCGCAGGCGCTGGCGATCGAGCTGTATCGGGACGGTGGCGTCAGAGGCGTCGAGATCGGCTCGGTCATGTTCGGCAAGCCGCAAGCGGACGGGACCGAGATCCCGTCGGAGATGGAATTGGTGCGACTCGCCGTGCCGCGGCGGACCTACACGCAGAGCCACATCGACTACGTCGGCGAAGTCGTGATCTCCGTCGCACAGCATGCCGATGAGATACGCGGTTACAGGATCGCCGAGCAGGCGCCGTGGTTACGCCACTTCACCGCCCGCTTCGAACCCCTCTGACCGGTTCTCGTGACGGTTGGCTGGGACACACCAGCAGAACGATTCAACCAACTCGTCGCGGCCACAGCTTGAAACCGCCCCCGGGAACCGTCACGAGAACGGGGAGGATGTAGCATCGCGCCGAGAGAAGGAGAACCGGTGTCGCTACCCGACCTGCTTGGTGTCATCCGAATCCTGATGACCCCGGTGGTGATGGTGCTGGTCCTGACCGACAGTCGAACCGGTTTTCTTATCGGTGCGGCGCTGTTCGTGATCGCAGCCTTCACCGACTTCCTCGACGGGTACTATGCCAGACGGTGGGACATCGGGACCGTCCTCGGCGCCTTCCTCGACTCGACCGCCGACAAGCTGCTGGTCACCGGCACGCTCCTGGCGCTGATCGCCGTCGATCGCGTCTCGGTATGGGCGGCGCTGATCATCATCGCCAGGGAGATCGCCGTGATGACGCTGCGCGGCGTCGTAGCGATCGAAGGCGAACTCGTCAGACCGTCGATCTGGGGCAAGGCAAAGGCGAACGTCCAGTACGTCGCCATCGTGCTCGCCATGCTTCGCCTCTTCCAGCCGTTGGGGCCGCTGTTCCTCGACGAATGGGTGATGTGGGTCGCGGCCCTCCTGACGCTCGCCTCGGGCTGGGGCTACGTTCAGGCGTTCCGCTCCGTTGTTCGGAGGGTCGATCGGTGAGCGTGTTCGTGACCGGCGGCTCCGGCGTCGTCGGTCGTGAAGTCCTCCGGTTGCTCATCGCCTGCGGAAGGGACGTCGGCGCGCTGGCTCGATCCGACGCATCGGCGAGCGTCGTCGATGGTCTCGGCGCCCGGGCGATTCGGGGAGACATTCTCGACTATGCGGGTCTCGTCGACGCTATGCGCGGATCGGAAACGGTCTTCCACATCGCGGGGATGAACATGATGTGCGTCCGGGATCGGGAACCGATGCGGACGGTCAACGTCGACGGCACCCGTAACGTGATTCGGGCCGCGGCCGCCGCAGGAGTCCGAAGAGTGGTCTACACCTCGTCGGCGGTGACCCTCGGTGAGCGCAGGGGGGAGATCGGCTCCGAATCGAGCCGGCATCGCGGATGGTTCCTGTCCGCATATGAGCGCACGAAGTTCGAGGCGGAGCATGTGGCACTGGGGGAGCGGACCGGCGTTGAAGTGGTCGCAGTCAACCCGTCATCGGTGCAAGGGCCTGGGCGCGTCACCGGCACCGGCCGTCTGCTGCTCGCCCTCCTCAACGGCAAGCTCCCATTCGTCATCGACACACGAATCAGCCTCGTGGACATCACCGACTGTGCACGAGGCCACCTGCTCGCTGAAACCGAAGGAGTCTCCGGAGAGCGGTATGTGTTGTCGGGGTTCACGATGACCATGGAGCAGGCAGTGGGCATGCTCGGTGACGTGACCGGTGTCCCACTTCGTGTGCGCACGGTACCTGCATCGTTGGTGGGTCTGGCCGGTCTGGCGACCGAGGCCGTCGGCCGGCTTCGGAAACGGACACCGCCGTTCTGTGCGGAGATGGCCCGCGTCATCCGGTTCGGACATGCGTACGACGGATCCAGGGCGACGCGGGAGCTTGGTCTTCGCTACACCGCGCCGCGCGACACGATCGCCAGAACGGTCGCGTGGTACCGCGAGAACGGCCACCTGTAACCAGTTTCCGATCGGAGGCCTACACCCCTCACCGTTTTCCTGTCAATGCGGGCGTCGGATAGCGACGCTCCCATTGACAGGAAAACTGGAAGAGTGGCGGCCACCCGACTGGGAGGCTGAACCGTCGCTGGGGGGCATTGCGAAGTATAAGCCGGCTCAGTTCTGGGGACTCGGATGGCCGCCAGTCGCTACGGTACCCGACAATTGTGCCATCGCGGTGGCAATCCGAGCCGACCCCACCGCGATTTCGTGTCGCTAGCCTGTGTCAAACGATGCCGGCGCCACTCAAACACCTCATCCGCGCTTGGCGGCCCGAACTCATACCCCCCGTCCCCGGCCGAGTCGCGGTGGCGACGGCAGGACGCGCCTTCATGCTCGCCGGCATCGCCTCTCGTGCCGCGGGCCCGCTGCTGGCACTGGTGCCGGGGGAACGAGAGGCTGAAGAGCTCGCAGACGACCTCGGCCTCTTCACCGAACACGTCGTTCTCCTCCCCGCGTGGGAGACCCTTCCCTTCGAACACGTCTCCCCGAACGAAGAGACGATGGCGAGACGAGCACAGGCACGTCACACCCTGACCTGCGGGACACCAGGAGCCGTCATCGTCGCGTCGGCGCGAGCCGCTGCGCAGCGGATCAGTCCTTCACCCGTCGACCCGATCGTCGCCCGGTCCGGTGACGACGTGCCATTCGACCGGCTCGTGACCGATCTGGGTGCCGCCGGCTACACGCGGGTCGTCCGTGTCGAGGCCCGCGGAGAGTTCACCGTTCGCGGCGGCATCATCGATGTGTTCCCCGCTCAGGGGGGCGCAGCGATCCGCCTGGACTTCTGGGGTGATCGCGTGGAGAGCGTGCGAACGTTCTCCGTCTCGTCGCAGCGTTCGGAGCACGACGTGGCCGAACTGGTCGCATATCCGCCCCGGGAGGTGCGCCCGGACGGGGACATGGTCGCGCTCGCAGCCAATCTGGTTCGTGCCGAGGCATGGGCCGCAGCGACATGGGACCGCATCGCCGAAAGGGTGATGTTTCCCGGGATCGAGTCGTGGCTCCCATGGCTGGCTCCTTCACGAACCGTTCTGTCCGAGATGCCGCCCGGCGGGACCATGGTCGTTTTCGACCCGGTTGGGGTCACGGACAGGGCGAGAGAGCTCGCTGCAGAAGAGAGCGACCTCGCGGAGGCGCTCGCGCCGACCTGGGGTTTCGGTGCGGCGGGCGACCATCCGCTCCTGTATCTGGACCTGCCGATCGAGGATGATCGCGCGCTGTTCGTTCCGCCCGTCCCCACAGGCCCCGATGACACCGTGGTCCGGGTGAGAGGACTCGATGCGACGCCCGGGGACGTCGACTCCGTGGCCGGAGCGCTCTCTGCGCTCATCGCATCCGGGACGACGACCGTCGTGGCGATGGACGGCGACGCAGCCGCCGATCGCGTCGCCGGAGTCTTGAGCGCCGGCGGGATCGATCTGCCACGAAGGGACCGGTTGGAGGTGGCGGAGTCGGCGGTGCTCGGCACAGGGATCCATCACGGGTTCCGCCTCGTCGACGTCGGCGTCGCCGTGTTCGGGGAGCAATCGATTGCCGGTCGTCGAAGAGCACACCGTCGGATCGGCAGGAGGGCACCCGCCGAGACGGCCACGTTCCGCGACCTTCGGGAGGGCGACTACGTCGTGCACTACCGGCACGGCATCGGCAGATTCGAGGGCCTCGTCGCCAAGACGGTTGCAGGTGTCGAGCGGGACTACCTGATCGTCGCCTACGCGGCCGGTGACAAGTTGTACGTGCCGACGGACCAGCTGGATGCGATCCGCCGTTACACGGGCGGTGAGAAGCCGAGGGTTTCGAGGATGGGCGGAGCCGACTGGTCGGCGACCAAGGCAAGGGTACGCAAGGCGGTCGCGACGATCGCCGAGCAGGTCGTCAGCCTGCATCGTGCGAGGGCGGTCGCGTCGGGCCATGCCTTCGGTCCCGACGGTCCTTGGCAGAGCGAACTGGATGCCGCGTTCCCATTCGAGGAGACACCCGATCAGTTGCAGGCGATCGAAGACGTCAAAGTGGACATGCAGTCCGAGCGGCCGATGGACCGACTCGTTTTTGGCGATGTGGGGTTCGGCAAGACGGAGATCGCGGTGCGGGCCGCGTTTCGCGCGGCCACCGGAGGACGCCAGACCGCCGTGCTCTGTCCGACGACGCTGCTCGCACAGCAGCACTTCCAGACGTTCACCGAAAGGTTCGACCCGTTCCCGATACGTGTCGCCATGCTCAGCCGTTTCCTCACTGCAAGAGAGCAGAAGAGCGTCGTGCGCAAACTCGCCACCGGCGAGATCGACGTGGTCATCGGAACGCATCGACTCCTCAGCGAAGACATCCACTTCAAGGATCTCGGTCTGCTCGTCGTGGACGAAGAGCAGCGATTCGGTGTGGGGGCGAAGGATGCGATCAAAGGCCTACGTGTCGGCGTGGACGTGCTGACACTGACGGCCACACCGATACCTCGCACTCTCGAGATGGCACTCACCGGCATCCGGGACGTGAGCCACATTCGGACCGCGCCGGAAGACCGCCACCCGATCCTCACCTATGTGGGACCGCTGGAGGAACGGTCCGTGTCGGCTGCGATCCGGCGCGAGCTGCTCAGGGAAGGACAGGTCTTCTACGTGCACAACAGGGTGCAATCGATCGACCGGGCCGTCGCCAGACTTCGCGAACTGGTTCCGAACGCTCGCTACGCCGTCGTGCACGGGCAGATGAGCGAAGGCCGGCTGGAGCAGGTGATGCTCGACTTCTGGAATCACCGGTACGACGTGCTCGTCGCCACCACGATCATCGAGTCGGGCCTCGACCTGCCGATGGTCAACACGTTGCTCGTCGAGCGGGCAGACCTGCTCGGGCTCGCCCAGCTGTACCAGCTCAGAGGAAGGGTCGGGCGGTCCAACCAGCGGGCATACGCCTACCTGTTCCATCCGCCCGAACAATCCTTGAGCGAGGAGGCACGGCGGCGGCTGCGCTCGATCGGCGAGCACACCGAACTAGGGTCGGGATTCGACCTGGCATTGCGGGACCTGGAGATCAGGGGGGCCGGAAGCATCCTCGGCGAAGTGCAGACCGGGCACATCGCCGCCGTCGGCTTCGACCTGTATGCGAGACTCGTCGCAGAAGCGGTCGGGGAGCTCGAAGGGAGGCCGGCGTCTGAAGACCGTCCGGCGGAAGTCCGCATCGAGATTCCCGTCAACGCCTACCTCGCCGAGGAGTTCCTTCCCGATCAGGAAGCCCGGTTGGAGGCCTACCGCCGTCTCGCCACCGCCACGACCGTGGGCGAAGTGGCCGATGTCGCCGCCGAGTGGAGAGATCGCTACGGGCCATGGCCGGAGGCCGTCGACGCGCTCTTGGCGGTGGCGGAACTTCGGGCAGAGGCGCTGCGCGTCGGTCTCGGCGAGATCGTCTCGCTCGGACGCGAGGTGCGATTCGCCCCGGTCGACCTGTCCGTGTCGCAAGAGGTCAGGCTCCAGCGCATCGCCCCGAAGGCGGTGTTGCGCGCCGCCGAGAGTGCGCTGTTCCTACCTTCGCCACCGCCCGACCGGACCGTCGGGGTGCTCAGCGACTTCGTCCGCCGGATGTGGCCCGATGCTCGCGATGACACGACCCGACAGAAGTAGGCAGATCACTTTCTTGCTTGCCGTGCCCGCCGCCTACTATTCGGCCTCCCCTGCCTACTATTCCACAGTCAGAAAGGTGAAACCCGTGCGCAAGCTTCTCGTTCTCGTCTTCATCGTCGCCCTCGTGGCCTCGGCGTGTTCCGGTTCGGGCAAGGCCGTCGCAACCGTCAACGGCCTTCCGGTCACTCTCGGCGACGTCGAGGACCTTGCGCCGCCGAGTGACACCATGGACACCGCGACCTTCGGCAACAACCTGAGAAACCTCATTGTCGAACAGGTCGTTCTCCAGGCAGCACAGCAAGAGTGGAATCTCTCGTTCGACACCGCCACCATCGACGACCAGTACAACCAGTTGGTGAGTTCCATCGACGGCGATGTCGATCAGTACCTTTCCGACAAGGGCATTACGCCGGGGACGCTTCGTCACGTCGCAATCCAGCAGTTGCTCGGCAAAGCCATCGACGATCGGCTTTCCGCTCAGTTGGGACCGATCTCCGATGCGGATCTGCAGACCGCCTACGAGGGAGCGAAGCAGGCCCAGGCCAACGTGTGCGCCCACCACATCCTCGTCGCCACCGAGGAGGAGGCGAACGCCGTGATCGATCGGATCAATGCAGGAGAAAGCTTCGAGGACATCGCCGCCGAACTCTCGATCGACACGAACTCCGGCCCGCAGGGCGGCGACCTGGGTTGTGGAGCTCCTTCGAAGTACGTGCCCACGTTTGCACAAGCCATTCTCGACGCGCCCGTCGGAGAGCTGTACGGGCCGGTCCAGACGGAGTACGGGTTCCACGTGATCCGGGTCGATTCACGTGAGGTGCCCGCATTCGAGGATGTCAAGAGCCAACTCGAAGAACAGGTCAAGAGCCAGCAGGGCGCAACGTTGTTCAAGGACTGGATCACGAGCAAGCTCGATGCGGCCACGATCGAAGTCGATTCCAAGTACGGCACCTGGTCTGGAGCGCCCGACTACGCGATCAGCCCATCGGCCTGATGGCCGGGCAGATCACGGTTGCAGGCCTCGGTCCCGGTGACCTGAGGCGGGTCGGAGGCCGGGCAGCCGAGGTTCTGTTCGATCCGGCTCGAACGGTGATCGTCCGCACACTCGAGCATCCGGCGGCCCGCCAACTCGCCGACCTGCGTCCCGTGGAAAGCGCCGACGACCTCTATGAGACCGCCGCCGATTTCGATGAGGTGTACGAGCGACTCGCACGGCGCGTCGTCGAGGCTGCGACAACCGGCGACGTCGTGCTCGCGCTTCCGGGCAGCCCGTCGGTGGCCGAACGGACGACCGGCCTGGTTCTCGAAGCCGCTCGCACCGCCGCGATCCCCGTCGAGGTACTGGCAGGAGAGTCGTTTCTGGACCTTTTCGCGGCCGACGTCGGCATCGACCTGCTCGGTGTCCAGATCCTCGACGGACGAGACCTTCCCGACCCGCTGTTCCTGCACCTCCCGACGGTGATCGCCCAGGTGGATCTTCCCATGGTGCTCGCCGACGTACGGGACCGTCTCCTCTCCGTACTTTCGGACGACACCGAGATCGTCGTGGCACGGGACCTCGGGACGGCCGATGCCGACATCGCTCGCGTGCCGCTGAGCGGACTCGACGCGTCGATGGCCGGGCTGCGCACCACCCTCTACCTCGACCCTGGACCGGCCGGCTGGTCCGGGCTCATCGCCACGATGCGACGCCTGCGCGGCGAGTGTCCCTGGGATCGGAGCCAGACGCACCACTCCCTCGTGGGCAACCTGGTCGAGGAGGCCTATGAACTCGTCGACGCGCTCTCGGCCCTTCCGGTCGAGGCGCCCGGCGGGGAACCCGACTATGGGGCCTATGCAGACGTCGAGGAGGAGTTGGGCGACGTGCTCCTGCAGGTCGTGTTCCACACCGTCATGGCGAGTGAGGCAGGAGCCTTCGACATCGAAGACGTCGCCGAAGTGCTGCGCCGAAAGCTCGTACGTCGCCACCCGCACGTATTCGGAGACGTCGAAGTCGCCGGCGTCGACAACGTGCTTCGCAACTGGGAGCAGATCAAGCAGGAGGAGAAGCAACGGACGTCACTGATGGATGACGTTCCCGCAGGGTTGCCTGGTTTGGAGCGGGCCGCCAAGATCCAGCGGAGGGCCGCGTCGGTCGGTTTCGACTGGGACGATGCCGAGAGTGTCGTCGACAAGATCCGCGAAGAGACCGCAGAACTGGAGGCAGTGCTTGCCGACCGGGCGGCAGCCGAGGGCGAGCTCGGCGATCTGCTGTTCTCGGTCGTGAACCTTGGCCGACACCTGTCCCTCGACCCGGAGGTCGCCATGCGCAGGGCCGTCGATCGATTCGCAGCCCGGTTCCGGTGGATGGAGGAGTCGTTCGACGTCGCCGGTCGAACACTCGAAGAGCTCGACACGATGTGGGCCGCGGCAAAGGCGGCCGAAAAGCACGAAGCGGAGGCAACAGATGACTAGATTCAGTTCTCAAGGAGGGCCGATGGACACCACGATCAGCGCGGTGAAGGCCCGTGAGATCCTCGACTCCCGGGGAAACCCGACCGTTGAAACCGAAGTGTTCCTCGCCGGCGGAGCATTCGGCAGGGCGGGGGTTCCCTCCGGGGCATCGACGGGGGCGCTCGAAGCGCACGAGCTTCGAGACGGCGGAGACCGCTACGGCGGCAAGGGTGTACAGCGGGCTCTCACCAACATACGTGACGAGATCGCGCCTGCGGTCATCGGCCGCGACGCAACCGATCAGGAAGGGCTCGACCAGGCGATGATCGACCTCGACGGCACCCCCGCGAAGTCGCGGTTGGGAGCCAACGCCATCCTCGGCGTGTCGATGGCCACGGCCCGTGCGTGTGCGGGAGCGCTCGGTATCCCGCTGTTTCGCTATCTCGGCGGGACGATGGGCAGGGTGCTTCCGACGCCGTTCTTCAACGTTCTCAACGGTGGCGTGCACGCGGCCAACTCGGTCGATATCCAGGAATTCATGCTCGTTCCCGGCGGAGCGCCGACGTTCCGTGAGGCGCTGCGAGCGGGCGCCGAGATCTACCACACGCTCAAGAAGGTGCTCGCCGCCAAAGGACTTGCCTCCGGCGTCGGAGACGAAGGAGGGTTCGCTCCCAACCTGCCGCACAACCGCTCTGCGATCGAGCTGCTGGTCGAAGCGATCGGTGCTGCCGGCTACACACCCGGCGGGGACGTGGCGATCGCCATCGATTCGGCGGCATCGGAGATGTACCGAGATGGCGCCTATGTGCTGGAGGGTCGCAGCCTGACGGCGATCGAGATGGTCGACTACCTCGAGGGCCTCGTCGACGAGTTCCCACTCGTCCTCGTCGAAGACGGTCTCGCCGAAGACGACTGGGACGGATGGACGGTGCTGACCGAACGTCTCGGCGAGAAGGTCCAGGTCGTGGGCGACGACATCTTCGTCACCAATGAGGATCTGCTGCGCCGCGGGATTCGCGAGAAGGTCGCCAACTCGGTGCTGATCAAGGTGAACCAGATCGGCACGCTGTCCGAGACGCTGCACACGATGGAGACGGCGGAGCGGGCCGGGTACGGGCGGATGATCAGCCATCGTTCCGGCGAGACGGAGGACTCGTTCATTTCGCACCTGGCGGTGGCAACGAACGCGTTGCAGATGAAGTCCGGCGCCCCGGCTCGTGGCGAGCGCACCGCGAAGTACAACCAGCTGTTGAGGATCGAAGAAGAACTCGGTGACAGTGCACGCTACGCCGGGTGGTCGTGGATGAAGCGCCGATGAGGGGATCGCGCGTCGCCATCCTGGCCGTTGTCGGCGTGCTCGTCGTGGGAGCCGTGCTCGTCACGAATGTGCTGCCCATCCGCAGCCTGATGGCGCAGCAGCGGCGTGTCGATCTCGCCCAGGAGCAGCTCGGTGCGCTCCAGGAGGCGAACGCTCGTCTGCAGGCATCGGCCGACTTCCTTTCTTCGGACGCGGGCGTAGAGATGGTCGCTCGGCGCGATTTCGGACTGGTTCGCCCGGGTGAGACCGCCTACGTCGTCATTGATCCCAACGACGAAGGTTTCACACCTGATGTGCCGAAGACGACGGCCGTGGAGCCCGAGCAGCCCCGGCCGTGGTGGCAATACGTCTGGGATTTCGTCACCGGTCGCGACCTGACGGGATGATGGACGACCAGCAGGTGGTAGCGCTGCAATTGAAGCGCCCTCTGCGTGCAGCGGTCGAGGTCGTCCACCGATGCCCGCTCGGTTTGCCGGTCGTCGTCGCCGTGCCGCCGCTACTCGACGACGGAACGCCGTTCCCGACCCGCTACTGGCTGTGCTGTCCCGTTGCGCGTGCCCGTGTCGGAAGGATCGAATCGGCGGGAGGCGTCAGGGCGATGGACCGTCGCATACGTCACGATACGGCGTTTGCCGCCGCGATGGCCGAAGCGAACCGACGCTACGCGGCCGAGCGCGACGCGTTGATTCCGGACGGGGTGACACTTCGACCGACGGGCGGGGTTGCGGGTGGTTCGGGAGGTGTGAAGTGCCTCCACGCCCACTACGCGGATCATCGCGCAGGCAACGCCAACCCGGTGGGGGAGCTGGTCGCGCCGTGGGTCGAGCCGCTCGACTGCGCCGTGCCGTGCGTGGCCGGCGATCCTGCAGAGATCAACCCCGCCTGGTCTGAGCCGCGCTGAACCTTTCGTTCTTGTGACGATCGGGTCGGATTATTCCGGTGATGCGTCACGAGCACGGGAGGATGCGGCCCGCAACCGCGCCCACGTGACAGTGAGGTCCTCGGGGAGGACCCTGGTGTCTCCGACGGTGGTCATGAAGTTCGCATCTCCCGACCAGCGGGGCACGAGGTGGAGATGGAAGTGGCCCGGCACGCCCGCTCCGGCCACCCGGCCGAGGTTGGCGCCGAGGTTGTAGCCGTCAGGGTGCATGGCCGTGTCGATGGCGTCCATGGCGTTGCCGAGGAGCCGCCAGAGGTCCGCCTGTTCGTCGGCATTCAACTCGGCGGGTCCTTCGATGTGCCGGTACGGGGCCACCATCACGTGGCCGGTCGTGTACGGATACCGGTTGAGTACGGCGAACCCGAACGCTCCACGTTCGAGGATCAGCGTCTCCTCATCGTCGCCGGCGGGCAGCCGGCAGAAGAGGCATCCGTCGGCGTCGGGTTCGCCGGCGGTGACGATGTATTCGCTCCTCCAACCGGCCCACAGCATGTCCCAGGGCATGATCGGAGGCTACTCGCTCTTCCCCCCCGAAGACACTGCGAACCCTGGGCTCAGGGGGGTCCCCAGGACCCCTACGAGCCCAGGGTTCGCAGGTTGGTAGCCTCTTGGTACTGCCCGGGTGACGGAACAGGTAGACGTGGCGGACTTAAAATCCGCTGCCCTTCGAGGGCGTGTGGGTTCGAATCCCGCCCCGGGCACCAGGAGGCACCACACATGGCCGACGATCGCGACGACGCCTACTCGCGTGTGGCGCGCCGGTACGACCGCTTCATCGGACCGCTCGTGCGCCGGCTGCGCGGCATCGGCCTCGAGCTGTACCCACCTCGACCGGGGACGGCCGTCCTCGACGTCGGCTGCGGCACAGGGGCGCAGCTCGCCGCATACCAGCAGGCAGGCTGTCATGTGTCGTGTGTCGATCCTTCCTCGGCCATGCTGAGCGTTGCCCGGCGACGGCTCGGCGACGAAGCGGACATCCAGGAAGGAGACGCCACCGCGCTTCCCTACGAGGACGGGACGTTCGACCTCGCCACGATCTCGTTCGTGCTGCACGAGCTGCCTTCCGTGGACCGTGCGGCAATCATGGGGGAGATGCGAAGGGTCCTCAAGCCCGAAGGGCGTATCCTGGTCGTCGACTTCTTGCCGGGCCCCTACCGAGGGCTCAAGGCGCTCCTCGTGCGGTTCGGGATCGTCGCCATCGAGTTCGCTGCCGGACGTGACCACTGGCGCAACCATCGGGACTTCCTCGCTCGCGGGGCCCTGGCGGCGCTGGCCGACGCGCAGCACCTCTCGGTTCGCGAGCAGCGGGTCGCCGGTGGGGGAACCATCGGCGTGTCTCTGCTGGCTGCCCGCCGGGTCTCCTAGCGCAGTCGGGGATTCAGCGAGTACGTGCCGGTCGTCGAGGCACTTGCCAGGACGTGCCCGTCGATCGCCTCGCGCACGTCCGCTCCGGAGAACGCGCCGTCGACGGCCAGGTGGTGGACGTCGAGCGCATACACGGTGAAGATGTAATGGTGCACGAGTGAGTCGTTCCACGGGGGGCACGGCCCGTCGTAGCCGTAGTAGTCCCCGGCCATGTTCTCGTCGCCGGCGAACCAGTTCGTGTAGTCGTTGATGCCGTGGCGACCGAACGGCGCCGTCTCCTCCTTGCCGCGAGGAACGACACCATCGGAGCAGGAGCCCTCGGCAATCCCATCCATGGTCGGGTCGATGTCGACGAGGACCCAGTGGAAGAAGTTGGTGCGCGGAAGGTCCGGTGGCACCTCACGGCCCTCCTTGTTGACGTCGTCGGGCTTGGTCGGGACGACGGGGTCGTGGCAGATCAACGCCAGCGACTGCGTTCCCTCCGGAAGATCCGTCCAGGTCAGCGCCGGATTCCGGTTCGGTCCGAATGTCGCGTGCGTGTCGGGATCCGGCACGCAGAAGGCAAGATCGCCGGGGATCGGATGACCGTCTTTGAAATTCGAACTACTCAATCGCATGAGATCACCTCCATGTCGGAGGCTAGCGCCGTCACCCTCAACGAGCCTGATCCTGCGAACCCAGGGCTCAGGGGTGCGCTGAGCGCAACTGCGAGCCCTGGGTTCGCAGGATCTTGATGGCTTCGACGACGAGGAAGATCGGGATCGCGACGGCGAGCATGAGCAGCCAGTCCTCCCAGCGAAGCGGAACGGTGTGGAGCACCTTCTGCAGGAACGGAACGTAGACGGCCGCCACCTGTGAGCCGACGGTGATCACCCAGGCGCCGAGCACCCACGGGTTCGTCCAGAAGCCGATCCTGTGCAGGGGTCGGCGCAGCGACCGGAAGTTGAAGACGTTCATCTTCTCCAGCAGGATGATGCCGGTGAACGCCACCGTCTGGGCGGTGGCGATCGCCTCGGGGCTGCGCCCCAGCGTCGCGAGATAGTGGTGGAAGAGCCATAGGGTCCCGACGCCGATGTAGCCCCCGAGTCCGAGGAGAAGCGCGGCGCCGGTCTTGTTCAGGATCGGTTCTCTGGCTCCTCTCGGTGGCTGTTCCATGAGATCTTTCGATCCCGGTTCGAGACCGAGGGCGACGGCGGTCATGCCGTCGGTAACGAGGTTCATCCACAGGATCTGGACGGGGAGCAGGATGAGCGGTCCCTTCAGCAGGATGTTGACGAAGACGGCGACGACCTCTCCGGTGTTCGAGGAAAGGAGGTATCGAACGAACTTCTGGATGTTGTCGTACTGGCGACGCCCCTCTTCCACAGCCCCGACGATCGAAGCGAAGTTGTCGTCGGTCAGCACCATGTCGGACGCGGCTTTGGCCACGTCGGTGCCGCGCAGGCCCATCGCGATGCCGATGTCGGCCTTCTTCAGGGCGGGGGCGTCGTTCACGCCGTCGCCCGTCATCGCCACGATGTTTCCCTGGGCCTGGAGGTGGGCGACGATCCGCAGCTTGTGTTCGGGGGTCGTCCGGGCGAACAGGATGTCGTGCGTGAGGAGCTCGTCGAGAGCCCCGTCGTCCATCGTGTCGAGTTCGCCACCGGTCACGGCGCGTTCGACGTGCATGCCGACGTTTCGGCCGATCGCGATCGCCGTCTCCGGTGCGTCGCCGGTGATCATGATCGGGCGGACTCCCGCCTCACGCGCCAATGCAATGGCGGCGGGCACCTCGGGCCGAGGCGGATCGATGATCCCGACGACACCGAGCAACGTCAGGTCGCTCTCGATCTTGTCCTCGTCCAGTTCGATGTTGGTCGGCAACACCCTGCGTGCGAGAGCGAGGGTGCGCAGACCCTGTCCGGCGAGGGACCGGTATGCATCTTCGAAGGTGGTTCGATCGTCATCGGTGAGGTTCCGCTCAGTCGTGCCTTCGAGGATCCGGGTGGCGCGCGAGAGGATCACCTCGGGGGCACCTTTTGTGAAGGCGATGAGCCCTTCAGGCCGGCGTGCCACGACCGTCATGCGCTTGCGGGCCGAGTTGAACGAGAACTCGGTGACACCCGCGTCGCCGTCGTCCGAAGCCTGCCAGGCCTTGTATGCGGCAACGACGAGGGCCGCCTCGGTCGGTTCACCGACCTGTCGCCACCCGGTTTCGGTCTTGGTGACTCGGGCGTGGTTGCAGAGCAGGCCGGTTTCGAGGAGGGCGAGCAGGTCCGGTCTGGTCCGGTGGTCGAGCTTCTGCCCGTCGACCGTGAAGTGCCCTTTCGGGTCGTAGCCGACGCCGGTGACCTGCACGGGACCTGCCGGCATCCAGATCCGTGTCACCGTCATCTCGTTCTTGGTCAGGGTTCCGGTCTTGTCCGTACAGATCACCGTCGCCGACCCGAGCGCCTCGGCGGCCTGAAGGCGGCGAAGGAGGGCATGACGTCTGACCATCGCCCTGATCCCGAGTGCGAGGGTGATCGTAACGACTGCGGGGAGACCTTCGGGCACGACGGCGACGGCGAGGGATACACCGGTGAGGAACATCTCGAGGAGGGGTTTGCCCAGCAAGACGCCCACGAGGGCGACGGCGGCGGAGATGGCGATCGAGATGACACCGAGCTGTTTGCCGAGCACCGCCAGCTTACGTTGCAGCGGTGTCGGTTCCTGGCCGAGGCTCTGGGTGAGCTCCGCGATCTTGCCGAATACCGTGGCCATGCCGGTGGCGACGACGACGCCGAGCGCCCTGCCGTTCGTCACATTGGTGCCCATCCACACCATGGGGGTGCGCTCCGCAAGCTGTGTGTCGCCTGGCACGGGGCCCGTGTCCTTGTGCACGGACCCCGACTCGCCGGTGAGTGCCGACTCGTCGACCTTGAGGTTGAGGCTTTCGACCAGGCGGAGGTCGGCGGGGACCTGGTCGCCGATCTCGAGCGTGACGAGATCGCCCGGGACGAGATCGATCCTGTCGATCTCCATCGGTTGTCCGGCCCTGGTCACGCTGCAGGTCGGTGAGAGCATGCTGCGAAGCGCTTCGAGCGCCTGTTCGGCCTTCCACTCCTGAACGAACCCGAGCGCGCCGTTGAGCACAACGATGACAAGGATCGTGACGGCGTCCGCGATTTCGCCGACCGCGAAGGAGACCGCGGCGGCGATGAGGAGGATGATGATGAGCACATCGGTGAACTGGCGTGCAAGCACCTGATATCGGCGTGCGGCGGGGACTTCTCGGATGCGGTTCGCCCCGTGCTGCTCGAGGCGGGCGCCCGCCTCGGCATGGCCGAGGCCATCTCGCTCGTTGGTGTCGAGCCGGGCAACGGCCTCCGTGACAGAGATGGCGTGCCAGTCGGCCGTTGTCCTTGCGTCCATGCGGTGCCGCAGGTTAGTGGTTGTCGACGGCAGCTCGGTGAGGGCCAGATTCCCGCAGCACAGGACGATGGGCCGCTTGACGTGCACACGACGGGCGTTGTGGGCCGAGGGCGACTCGGGGGCTCGAGTACCGTAGAGTCTCCTCTCGTGAACGCTGCCCGTCTCCTCAGAAGAACAGTGGCAATCGGGGCGCTCGGCGCCATCTCGGTCGTGTACTCGGAGGCGCTCTTCTGGGCGCGATGGAGACCCGACGACAGTGTGGGCGGGTATCTGGTCACGTGGGCCGCCTACAGCCTGGTCGCGTACCTCACGCTGACGGCGATCGAACACTTCGGCGTTCGCGGTGTGCTCGGCATTGCTCTCGCCGGAGCGGTCTTTGGCTGGCTCGTCGAGGGAGCCGTGGCGGTGACTCTCTACGAAGACCTTCCGTGGAGCATCTCGTGGACCCCGCTCGCGTGGCATGGACTGTTCACCGTTGTCTTCGGTTGGTTCCTCGTTCCTCGAGCACTTGCCGCTTGGCCGCTGCGGCGGCTGGTCCGGTGGTCCGTTCTGGTCGGGGCGGTATGGGGTATCTGGGCGATCACCTGGAGAGCGCAAGACGGCTCTTGGACGCCGATCTCGTCGTTTGGCTTCTTTGCGTTCGGCGCGGCCGCGGTGCTTGTCCTGGGGTATGTCCTGTGGCAGCGGGTGTACGTGCCGGTGCGTCCTCAACGCTGGCTGGTTCTTGCCGCGACAACTCTGCTCGCCCTGGCCGCAGCGATCCAGGTGGGAGCGATCGTCGTGGTGCTGCCCGTGCTGGTCGGTGTGGTGGTCGTCGTCATGAAGACCGGGCAGGGGAAGTTCGACGGATCCGAGCTCGTACCTGAGGAGCCCATCCGGCCGTCCGCGTTGACGGCGCCGCCGATCGCCGCAGCGACGGCACTGGTCGTCTACGCGGCGCTGCAGTCCGCGAACGTCGTCTCCAACACCGCTGCGGTGTTCTACCTGCTCACCATGCCGGGGGGCTTCGTCGTTCTGATCGCGGCCATATCACGGGTACTCAAAGGGATGAAGGTGCCCTGAGCGTTCTCTGCCTGGACGCTCATGTGGCGCCTATCATCTGCGAGGATTCAGATGTCCGATCACACACAAGGAATCAAGAAGGACGTCGCAGAGGTCAAGTTCCTCGTTCACGACCTTCGCGTCGAACGGTTCATCGACGAGGTCATCCACTTCCACGTCGGACTGGACACCGATCTGGAGTTGTACGGGATCAAGGACCTCGACCTGCCGACAGGCAAGGACCTCCTCGCCCTCCGAGCGAGAGCCGCCAAGCTGCGTACCGCCTACAACGAATACGGCGACGCGGTGCGGGGCTTTGCGGATCCGTCGGTGGTGCTTGCGGTCGGCAACGAGTACATCCGCTCGATCCACAGTCTCTGCGAACTGATCCTGCATCCTCTCTGGAGCCACATCGAAGAGGCGATGGCTCTCCTTCCCGGCGAATCCAGGACCGTGCGGTCGCGAAGCCACTACCGAAACACGATCCGTTGGCTGTGCGGTGTGTATTACCGGATCGAGCACTTCTGGGCGGAGCTGAGGGATGAAGATGTCAGCGAGGTCTTCGACGTGGCGGGGGACATCGAGGACTACGTGCGCAACGTGGTCTACGGGTATGTGACCGAAAAGAGCTCTGCGCGTGTCGAATTGGAGGTCGGGAGCCTCGACCCTGCCGTCGTGAGCGGCAACCGGTTCAGATTCCGGCGCATGTACTTCAACCTCATCATGAACGCCGTCGATGCGATGGCGGACAAGAAGCTCGGGCTGATTCGCATCGACGAGCGGACCGATGGCGACGAGATCGTGCTGACCGTTCGCGACGACGGATCAGGCATGACCCCTGACAAGGTTCGTCAGCTCCTCACCGATCGCGAGACCCTCGACGGTGAGTTGCACTCGCTCGGATTCGTGTTCGTTCGCCAGACGGTTGCCGACTTCGGCGGACGCGTGTCCATCGACAGTGAACTCGGAGAGGGCACGACGGTCACGGTTCGGCTCCCATACATGAAGGGAGCGGCGATTCCTCCCCGCAGAGGATCCTTCTGCAAGGAGTACGACATCGCGTCGGTCGAAGAGGAGCGGGCGGCGACACATCCTTCCGTGAAGCCGGTTCCGGTCGGCCGGGACACCGAAGGGACGTGCGGATACGAGATCTATTCCGACTACAAGCAGTCGGACTCGGAGTTCCCCGGATGCATCTTTGCGATCGCCATCGCCGAGGACGGGCGTCTCGAGCTGTTTTCACACAAGCCTTATGAACGGTTCTGGAACATCGGACACGAGGATCTGCTGCCGATGTTCTATGAGGCCACGGTGCGCGGGCGTCTCGAGGACGACGACGATCACAATCCGGTTGTGATCCTCAAAGGGCCCCAGAGCATCACGGAGTACTTCGATCTCAAGGAGATCCCCGCGGATGACCGAGGCGCCGAAGAGTTCACGCGGATGGTGCACGATGAGCTGATCCGAATTGCTCGCCGGTTGATCGGCACCGGTCTTCCGGCGGCACTCGAAGTGCAGGTGGCCGGCCTCTCGAAGTTCTTTCCGGAAGTCACCGAGCCCGAACCATTCCCCCTGGCAACACTGGCCGGCCGGCGGCTGACGACCGAAGGCTGAGCCACCTCTTCTCTTCCCCCCTGCGAGGGGAAGGATGAGGTGGACTCGTTCTTCTCTTTCCTTCCCCCTCAGGGGGAAGTGCCGAGTCTTCGAGGCGATGGGGGTGTACCGGGACCGGCGCAGCCGGAGCCAGACCCCTCAGGGGGAAGTGCCGAGTCTTCGAGGCGATGGGGGTGTGTGAAGAGTCTCTACCCCATCGGCCTCGGCCAAAGCTCCGAGGCCACTTCCCCTGCGAGGGGAAGGAAAGAGCCCCATCGACCTCGGCCAAGACCCGGAGGCCACTTCCCCTGCGAGGGGAAGGAAAGAGCCCCATCGGCCTCGGCCAAGACCCGGAGGCCACTTCCCCTGCGAGGGGAAGGAAAGAGCCCCATCGGCCTCGGCCAAAGCTCCGAGGCCGCTGGGGGAGCGGCCTGCTCAGAGCAGATGCTCGTATTGCTCCAACGATTCGGGATTGACGAGAGCGTCCTTGTTGGTGACCGGCTGTCGCGCGAGTGCGCTGCGGACGGCCTTCTCGACCTTCTTGCCGCTGATCGTGTAAGGGATCGCGTCCACGGCGAAGATGTACCTGGGGACGTGGCGCGGGGAGGTCTCGGAGCGGATCCTGTCCCTGATGGCGCGTTCCAGCACGTCGTCGAGGGTCACACCGTCCGCGAGTTTGACGCAGAGGACCACCTCGACGTTGTCGGAGGTCTGATGGCCGACCACGATCGAGTCATCGATCTCCGGCATGGGTTCGACCGCCCGGTAGATCTCGGCCGTTCCGATTCGCACGCCGGAAGGGTTGAGGGTCGTGTCCGACCGACCGTAGATGATCACGCCGCCCTGTGGGCGAATCTCGATGAAATCGCCATGCGTCCAGACCCCCGGATACTTCTCGAAGTATGCGGAGCGGTAGCGTTTCCCGTCGGGATCTTTCCAGAACGACACGGGCATCGACGGAAACGGTCGGGTGCACACGAGCTCGCCCTTGCGGCCGATGTGGGGTTTCCCCTCCTCGTCCCAGGACTCCACGGCCATCCCGAGCGCGCGGGCCTGGAGCTGACCGCGTCGCACCGGCAGGATCGGCACTCCGAGGGCGAAACACCCGATGATGTCGGTTCCTCCGGAGATCGAGGCGAGCTGAACGTCGTCTTTCACGTTGGCGTACACCCAGTCGAACTGGTCCGGATTCAGCGGCATGCCGGTCGAGCCGAGCCATCGCACGGCGGACAGATCGGCGACCTGGGCCGGCACGACGCCGGCATTGGCGTTCGCCGAAAGGAACTTCGGGCTCGTGCCGAAATGTGTGATCCGGATCTCCGCGGCGAGCTTCCAGAGGACCTCGAGATCGGGGTGGGCCGGGCTGCCGTCGTAGACGACGATCGACGCTTGGGAAGCGAGCGCCGTCACGAGCCAGTTCCACATCATCCATCCGCAGGTGCTGAACCAGAACACCACGTCGTCCTTGCGCACATCCGAGTGCAGCTGATGCTCGGACAGGTGCTTGAGCAGGGTGCCGCCGGCTCCGTGGACGATGCTCTTGGGAGGTCCGGTCGTGCCCGACGAATACATGATGAGCAGCGGATGGTCGAAGGGGAGCTGAGCAAAGCGCGGTTCCGTTGCGTTCCCGGATTCGAGTTCCGACCACGTCATCGTCGGTACGCTCTCGGCGGTCCATGGTTCGCCTACGAAATCGATGATGACGAGCCGTTCCAGGTCGGGAAGCTGCGCAGTCACCGCCCGTACCGTGTCGGCGAGCAGATGGGTCTTGCCGTTGTATCGGTAGCCGTCGGCGGTGATGAGCACCTTGGGTTCGATCTGTCCGAACCGGTCGATGACGCCGAGCGGACCGAAGTCGGGGGAGCACGACGACCAGATCGCTCCGATCGCCGCCGTGGCCAGCATCCCGACCACCGCGAACACAGAGTTGGGGATGAGCGCGGCAACGCGATCTCCCGGTTTCACACCGAGCGCTTCGAGGCCGGCCTGCACACGGGCGACTCGACGTGCGAGGGCCGCCCACGTGATTCGTTCGAGCGTGCGGCCTTCGCCCGTCGCGTAGATGGCGATGCCGCCGTCGCGCCGGCGCAACAGGTTTTCTGCGTAGTTGAGTCTCGCACCGGGAAACCATTCCGTCCCCGGCATCGCCTCGTGCCCGATCGGTCGAGACGGCGGGACCGAAGCGACGACATCGGCGAACTCCCACAGCGCCTGCCAGAAATCGCCCCTGTTCGTGATGGACCATTCCCACAGTTCGTCGTAGCTGGAGGGACGGCCGGGAAGCCATTGCATGAATTCGTGCAGGCGGGTTGCCTCAGGATGCGATGGTTGCCAGATCACTTCGTCCATGGCGCGGGATGCTAACGGCTCGATTCCTTCCGGGCGGAGCGCCGGATCGTCCGCTGGACCATCGCCTCGAGGTACGCGGACGCCGACGCGTGGCCGCGCAGCGCCTCTGTGAACGTGTAGTGCAGCACGCGTGCCACCCACAGTCTGAACAGCAGCCTTCTCCAGTCGACATCGGATGCATCGAAATCCGAGAGCAGCCTCAGATAGGTCTCGTACCATGCGTCCTCATCCATGAACGCGACGGTTGGATACTGCCGTGCCGCTCGCATGCCATGAGCGACCCGCGCCGGCAGCGCATCCAGAAGGTCATCCTGGTGTTCCGACCAGCCGGAAGCGAGCAGCGGGAGTGTCGCGTCGATGTCGTAGCCGACCTTGGTGGCGATCGCCTCGGTCGCGGGCCGGGTGGCTTCCATCACGTGGGGCGTGCCCACCGGCACCGCCTCGTGCTGCAGCGCCTGCACGGCGGCGAAGCACTCGACGAGCATGGTGCCGAGCTCTTGGAGGCCTCCGTAGAGCCGGTGTTGCTTGCCCGACGCGACATAGGTTTCGTACAGGCGCCGTTCACGCTGAACCATGACGAACGTGTAGAGCGTGTCGACACCCCAGTCGCTCTGGGTCAGGACACGATGATCCGATGCGATGGTTTCGGCGGCCTCGCGGGTGAGCAGCATCTCACCGCCGAGGGGTTGTCCGATGCGGGGGAGCTCGGTGTCCGGCCACAGGACGGCGAAGCCGATCCGAGTGATCATCCAGGTGATCATGGCGTCCGTCGAGGCTCTCGGGAAGAAGTGCCGGACGATGTCGAAGCCTGCATCCGCCGCCTGTTCCGCCTGCTCGATCCAGCCTGCATCGAAATTCGTGATGTCGGCGTCGTAGAAGTGCACACGTTGCTCGTGCGAATGCTCCAGGAACGAGAGCAGGCCGGTGTTCATCGCGTCACCTTTGCCCGGCCGCAACGACCCCACGCGACGCTGAAGGATCACCGTGACGTTCGCTCCGGAGACGCCAGGGGCGATCTCCTCGAGTGCGTCGAACGTGGTGTTGCGGTCGAGCCCGACACACGTCACCTCGGTCACCCTGGGGTGGGAGGCGGCCGCGAGGACGTTTCGGGTGACCACCTCGGGGTCTTCGTCCTTGAACGGGAATACGACTGCACTCACTGAACGAACGATACCGTCCCGCCGGATGAAGGATCCTGGTCCCCGCGATACGGTGGTCACTCGTACGAATCCTCGATCGTGCCAGAATCAGGATCACAAGGAGGGTTTATGGCCGAGTACCCCGTCGAGTTCGAAGTCGATGCCGTCTTGCGGGATGGCGGTGTCGTCCATATCAGGCCAATCACCCCGGACGACAAGGAGCTGCTCCACGAGCTCTTCGAGAGCATGGGGCCGAGGTCCCGGTACTTCCGTTTCTTTCAGGACAAGGAAGATCTGTCGCCACGAGAGCTCGAGTACTTCACAAACGTCGACTACGACAATCGGATGGCGTTCGTGGTTCTGCTCGACGACAAGATGATCGGGGTTGGCCGCTACGACCGGGAAGAAGACGATCCGGCGCACGCCGAAGTCGCCTTCGCCGTCGTGGATGCGCACCAGAACCGGGGAATCGGGACGCAGCTGTTGCAGCTGATGACCGCCTACGCCAGGACCATGGGTCTGGAAGGGTTCAAGGCACTCGTACTTCCCGACAACGTCCAGATGATTCGGATGTTTCGCCATTCCGGGTACGAGATCGAGCGCACCATGGAAGAGGGTGTCTACAGCGTGGCCTTCCCCGTCGCGCAATCCGAAGGAACCCGTGCCGCGGAGGAGGAACGTGAGAAGCGGGCCATCGCTGCGTCGCTGAACCCCATCTTCTACCCGCGGTCGATCGCCGTGGTCGGTGCGAGCCGTAAGGAAGACTCGATCGGCGCCCGGTTGTTCCACAATCTGTTGAGCGGCAGGTTCTCCGGCCCGATCTACCCCGTGAACCCGGCCGCAACGTACGTCCATTCCGTTCGGGCGTACAAGAGTGTGCTCGACATCCCGGACCCCGTCGACCTGGCGTTTCTCGTCGTGCCCGCGCCGCTGGTCATCCCGGCGGTGAAGGAGTGCGCGGGAAAGGGGGTGCGGGGTCTGGTGGTCATCTCCGCCGGATTCTCCGAGGTGGGTCCCGAGGGTGCAGCACTCGAACGCGAGCTCGTGGAGACGGCCCGATCCGCCGGGATGAGAGTGGTCGGACCGAACTGCATGGGTCTGCTCAACACGGATCCGAGGGTGGCCGTGAACGGGCAGTTCTCTCCGGTGTTTCCGCCGGCCGGCAATGTTGCCATGTCGAGCCAATCCGGTGCTCTCGGAATCGCGATCCTGGACTATGCGGTCCGCAACAGCATCGGGATATCGTCCTTCATCTCGGTCGGCAACAAGGCCGATATCAGCGGCAATGATCTCCTGCTCTACTGGGAAGGCGATCCCAACACCGACGTGATCGTTCTGTACCTGGAGTCGTTCGGAAACCCGCGTCGCTTCGGCCGGCTTGCCCGGCGCATTGCCCGCAAGAAGCCGATCATCGCGGTCAAGTCGGGCCGAACCAAGGCGGGAACTCGGGCTGCGAGCAGTCACACCGGGGCGCTGGCCTCTGTGGACGTTGCGGTGGATGCACTGTTCCATCAGGCAGGAGTCATCCGCACGGCGACGATCGAGGGACTCTTCGACGTGGCGGTGCTCCTCGCGAACCAGCCGATTCCGAAAGGGCGACGCGTGGGCATCGTCACCAACGCGGGAGGACCGGGCATTCTCGCCGCCGACGCGCTCGAATCGAACGGGCTGGACGTACCTGAGTTCTCTCCCGAACTGCGTGCAAAGCTCGCGGAGGGGCTGTCTTCCGACGCTTCCACACGAAACCCTGTCGACATGATCGCTACCGCGGGTCCCGACGAATACCGGCGCAGCATCGAGACTCTGCTTGGTTCCGATGAGGTCGATTCGCTGATGGTCAGCTACGTCCCGGCAACTCCGGGCGGTGGTCCGGCGATCGCCGAGGTCGTTCGAGACGTCGGAGCACAATACAAGGGGGACAAGACACTGCTCTCGGTCTTCATGTCCGCGGAGAATCCCGCCGAGTTGCTTGCGGATGAGCGCGTCAGGATCCCGACGTACCAGTTCCCCGAGGCGGGAGCCGTGGCGCTCGCCCGGGTCATTCGCCATGGTGAGTGGCTCGTCAAGCCGGAGGGAACGGTGCCGGCGTTCGATGATGCACGGCCGGACGATGCGCGGACGGTTGCCCGCAAGGCCCTGGAGCGGTTCGGCGATGATGGGGGATGGCTCGATCCGGCCGAGGTCGACGAAGTCCTCGGTGCGTTCGGTCTCCGTCTGCCCTCTTCGATGGTTGCGACCACTCCGGATCAGGCGGTCGAGTTCGCCAAGGGATTGAACTCGTCCGTGGCGATGAAGATCGTGTCGGCTGCGGCGGTCCACAAATCGGATCTCGGCGGGGTTGTGCTCGACGTTCACGGCGACAAGGCGGTACGGGACACATTTGGGCGCCTGATGAGGCTGGTCGACGATGCCGAGGGGGTGCTGGTCCAGGAGATGATCGAGGACGGTCTCGAGGTGCTGGTCGGCATGACCGAGGATCCGGCGTTCGGGCCGCTCATCGTGTTCGGAATGGGTGGCATTCTCGTCGAGTTGATCGGCGATGTTGCCTTCAGGATCAACCCGGTGACGGATCTCGAGGCGGCGGAGATGGTGCGTTCCATCAAGTCCGCCAAGCTGTTGGAGGGCTATCGCTCCTTCCCTCCGGTCGACGTCCCTGCCCTCGAGCAGGTCATCCTGCGGGTATCGGCGCTGTCGGAAGCGGTTCCGGAGATCTCGGAGATGGATCTCAATCCGGTCAAGGTTCTTGCCCCCGGAGAAGGGATAGCAATCGTGGACGCCCGGGTTCGGGTCAAGCCGGTGCAGTCCGGCTGGACGCCGGAGTTGATCGACCTGCCAGGGCTGACGAATCCGGTGAAGTGATCCTCGCCACGTATCGAATGCCTGGATGGGTGCCGGCGACGGCAATCCACTATCATTTCGGCAATGACCAAAATGAGAAACAAGGTGTATCGAGCGCTCTCGGATCCGACTCGAAGGCGGATCCTGCAACTGTTGCGGCAGCGTGACATGACCGCAGGTGATCTGGCCGGGCACTTCGAGCTGTCGAAACCGACCATGTCCGGTCACTTCAACGTGCTCCGGGACGCCGATCTCATCCAGGGGAGCAAGGTGGGGAGGACGATCGTGTACCGGCTCAACGTCTCGGTGCTCGAAGAAGCGCTTCTCGCGCTGCTCGACGTGTTCAGTATTGCGAGGGAGTCATGATCGACAAGCGACCGATTCGAACCGGACTGCTCTGGAGCCTGTTCATCGTTGTGGCGATGTTCGCCCTGTCCCTCTGGGCGTCCGCGCGGATACCTGCCGGCGCGCAGATCCCTGTCCACTTCGGTCTCAACGGTACCCCGGATCGGTACGGTGGTCGGTTCGAAGGTCTTTACCTCATGCCGCTGGTCACCATGGGCGTGGCTGCGCTGTTTGCCGTACTCCCCAAGATCGAACCGCGCCGCACCAACCTGCTGCAATCAGGCAAGGCATTCCTCGCCATCTGGGTCGTTGTTCTGCTGCTCCTCGCCGGCGTTCACGCCGCCACCGTGTTCACCGCGGTCGGCCGCAAGGTCGATATCACGGCGATCGTGCTCGTCCTCTTCGGGGTGATGTTCATTGTCATCGGGAATTTCCTGCCGAAGATCAAGAGCAACTTCGTCATGGGGGTGCGCACCCCGTGGACGCTCACGAGCGACCTCTCCTGGAACAAGACGCACCGACTTGCAGGAAAACTCTTCATGGTCCTCGGAGCGTTGATGCTCGTCGGAGCCTTTGTCAGGCCGAGCGTCATGCTGTGGCTGGTGGTCGGCGGTGCGATCGGAGTCGCGGTCATCTCCGTGCCGTACTCCTATTTCGTGTGGCGATCCGATCCGAACAAGTCCGCCCAGGGTCGCGAAGAGGCGTGATCCGTCTCTTCTTCTCCCTGAGGGGGAGGTGGCCTCGGGGCTTTGGCCGGGGTCGATGGGGGTTCTTTCCTAGACCGCCGGACCGGTGTAGCTGATGAGCGTCTCCATGTAGTTGGACCGTGAGAACGCTTCGGGATTCGGGGCTGTTTCCTCACTGAGCGACCCCTTCGCCTGTTCGACCGAGGCGTACTCATGCTCGTCGAGCCAGCTTCGGAGCCCGTCGAGGACCGTCGTCAGATACTCGGGACCGTGATGCAGCAGCGCCGAAGTCATCATGATGACATCCGCGCCGGCCAGCAGGGCTTTCAGAGCGTCCTGGGCGGAGTGCACTCCGCTCGACAGGGCCAGTGAGGCGTCCACCTTGCCGCGAAGGAGCGCTATCCAGCGTAGCGGCAGCCGAAGCTCCGAAGGGTCGGACAGCTTCAGCGCGGGTGTGACGGTCAACGCCTCGAGATCGACGTCGGGCATCATGTAGCGATTGAACAGAACGAGGCCGTTTGCTCCGGCGTCAACGATCCGACTCACCATGTTGGCGACCGAACTGAAATACGGTCCCATCTTGACGGCGATCGGGATCGTGACCGACTCCCTGCACTGCTGGACGAGATCGAGATACCGTTGTTCCACGGCCGTTCCCGGCTCGGTGGGATCGCCGGGGACGAAGTAGATGTTGAGTTCGAGCGCATCCGCGCCGGCATCCTGGATCTTCCTCGCGTAGGCGATCCATCCTCCCGCCGATGATCCGTTGAGGCTCGCTATGACCGGGATCTCGAGCGTCGCCTTGGCGTCCTGCACGAGCTTGAGATACGGACCCGGCCCCGTGTTGTAGTCCGTCATCTCGGGGAAGTATCCGAACGTCGCCTCGGCGAAGCTTTCGGCCGCGAACTCCGCCAGCCGCTGGATTTCGGATTCCTCGTGCACGATCTGCTCCTCGAACAGAGACGGGAGCACGACTGCGGAGGCCCCTGCAGTCTCGAGCCTCTTCAGATTGTCGAGCTTTCCCGTCGCAGGAGACGCCGACGGCACGATCGGGTGTGCCAGTTCCAGCCCCAGAAAACTGGTGCGCAAGTCCACGCTCATACGTCGGCCTCCTCCTCAGGGAGTTTCCTCTCGATACCGGAAAGCTGTTCGTAGTACGACCAGCGCTCGTCGATCTGCTCTTGCGCCATCCCGAAGAGCATCTTTGCGCGATCGGGGTTGGTGCGCTTGAGCATCGCGAAGCGCGCCTCCTTGTCCGCGAATACCTCGAACGGAAGTGTCGGCTTGCGGCTGTCGAGCTTGAAGGGACGGTGGTCCTCTTTCCGTGGATCGAATCGGAACAACGGCCAGAATCCGCTTTTCACCGCTTCCGTCTGGTGTGACATCCCGGTCCCCATGTCGATGCCGTGGGCAATGCACTGGCTGTAGGCGATGATGAGCGACGGTCCATTGAAGGCTTCCGCCTCCGTGAACGCCTTGACGGACTGGATGTTGTTCGCCGCGATGGCGATCTGCGCGACGTAGATGTTGCCGTACTGCATCGCGATCATCCCGAGGTCCTTCTTGCCGATGGACTTTCCCGATGCGGCGAACTTCGCTACGGCGCCGAGGGGCGTCGCCTTGGAAGCCTGGCCGCCGGTATTCGAGTAGACCTCCGTGTCGAGCACGAGGACGTTCACGTTGCGTCCCGAGGCCAGGACGTGGTCGAGGCCTCCGAAACCGATGTCGTAGGCCCACCCGTCTCCGCCGACGATCCAGACGCTCTGTGTGACGAGCGCATCGGCGACGACGCGCAACGTCTTGGCGTCGTTCGAGTCCATGGCCGTGAGCCGCTCCTTGAGTTGAGCGACCCTCGCGCGTTGGGCTGCGATGCCCGTCTCGTCGGACTGGTCGGCTTCGAGCAACCCGTGGGCCAGTTCCAGCCCGATCTCCTTGGTCATCTTCTTGACCAGCGAACGAGCCTGAGAGACCTCGGCATCGAAGGCCAGACGCATCCCGAACCCGTACTCCGCGTTGTCTTCGAACAGGGAGTTCGCCCATGCAGGACCCCGGCCGTCGCCGTTCTGTGCGTACGGAGTCGTCGGCAGGTTTCCGCCGTAGATCGACGAGCACCCCGTCGCGTTGGCGATCACCGTACGATCCCCGAAGAGTTGGGTCAGCAGCTTGATATAGGGTGTCTCGCCGCACCCGGCGCACGCGCCGGAGAACTCGAACAGCGGCTGAAGCATCTGGGAGCCCTTGACCGTGTCGATCTTGACTTTCGTGCGGTCCATCTCCGGGATCTCGAGGAAGAACTCGAAGCTGGTTCTCTCCTCCTCGACGTGTTCGAGATGAGGCCGCATGTTGATCGACTTGTGCCGGACGATCTCCTTCGATTTCGCAGGGCACACGTCGACGCAGACACCGCACCCCGTGCAATCTTCGGGAGCGACCTGGATCGTCATGCTCATGTCCGGCAGATCACGGCTGCGCCACTCCTTCGACTTGAAGGTGATGGGCGCATCATCGAGGAACGCCGGGTCGTAGACCTTCATGCGGATGGCCGCGTGGGGGCAGACCAGGACACACTTGGCACAGTCGATGCAGATGTCCGGATCCCAGATCGGGATCTCCTCGGCGATGTTGCGTTTCTCCCAGCGTGTGGTCGCCGTCGGGAACGTGCCGTCGACGGGCATCGCGCTCACCGGCAGCAGATCACCTTTGCCCTGCAACATCAGTGAGGTGACCCTCTGGACGAAGTCGGGAGCTTCTTTCGGGACTGGAGGGCGCATGTGCAGTTCCGAGGTCGTCTCGGCCGGCACCGGCACCTCATGGAGCGAATCGAGCGCTCCGTCGACGGCCGCGTAGTTCTTCTCGAGCACCGACTCGCCGAACTTCCCGTAGGTCTTGGCGATCGCCGTCTTGATCTCGTTGATCGCCTGCTCACGAGGGAGGATTCCCGACAGGGCGAAGAAACACGTCTGCAGCACGGTGTTGATCCGCCCAGGCATCCCCGCCTCACGAGCGACGTGATAGCCGTCGACAACGTAGAACTCGAGATGCTTGTCGATGATCTGGCGCTGGACCTCCTCGGGGATCTCGTCCCACACCTCGTCGGGCCCGTACGGGCTGTTGAGGAGGAACGTTCCGCCGTCGGCGGCCAGGTCGAGCACGCCCATCTTCTCGAGGAAGACGAACTGGTGACAGCCGACGAAGTTGGCCTTGTCGATCAGGTACGTCGACTGAATCGGCTCTTTACAGAACCGAAGGTGCGAGACGGTCACCGAGCCGGCCTTGCGCGAGTCGTAGACGAAGTAGCCCTGGGCGTTCAGCGGCGTGTTGGTGCCGATGATCTTCACGGAGTTCTTCGACGCTCCGACGGTTCCATCGGCTCCGAGCCCGAAGAACACTGCTTTGATGCGGCCTTCGGGTTCGGTGTCGAACCCTTCGACGATCGACAGGCTGGTGCCCGTGACGTCGTCGACGATGCCGACCGTGAAGTGATTCTTCGGTTCGCTCTTGGCCATCTCTTCGAAGATGCCGGCGATCATCGCAGGGGAGAACTCCTTGGAGGACAGGCCGTATCTGCCTCCGATGATCGTGGGCATCGCCTCCCATGCGGTTCGCCCGGCCACGTGTTCCTCTGCAAGGCCCGTGACGACGTCGACGTAGAGGGGCTCCCCGACAGCACCAGGTTCTTTCGTGCGGTCGAGCACGGCGAGGGTCTTCGTGGTTCCCGGGAGCGCTGCGACAAAGGCTGCCGCGGAGAACGGCCGATAGACACGCACGGCCACGACACCGACCTTCTCCCCGGCGGCGGCGAGCTTGTCGACGGTCTCGCGGACCGCTCCGACGCCCGATCCCATGAGGACGATGACCCGCTCCGCATCCGGTTCGCCGAAGTAGTCGAACAGGTGATAGGAGCGCCCCGTCAACTCCGCGAACCGGTCCATCGCTCGTTGCATATGGTCGGGCGCATCGATGTAGAACGGGTTGGCCGCCTCGCGGGCCTGGAAGAACACGTCCGGGTTCTGCGCGGATCCGCGCAGAACGGGGTGTTCGGGGTTCAGGCGGCGTTCGTGGTGGGCGCGAACCAGATCGTCGTCGATCATCTCGCGGATGATGTCGTCGGAGATGATCTCGATCTTGTTGATCTCGTGGGACGTCCGAAAGCCGTCGAAGAAGTGGACGATCGGTACCCGGGAGGCGAGGGTCGCCGCCTGGGAGATGAGTGCGAAGTCGTGGACCTCCTGGATGGATGCCGATGCCATCATCCCGAACCCGGTGCCTCTCGTCGCCATCACGTCGCTGTGGTCGCCGAAAATCGAGAGGGCGTGGGTTGCCACCGATCGTGCCGCAACGTGGAAGACCGTCGGGAGGAGTTCTCCGGCGATCTTGAACATGTTCGGAATCATCAGCAGGAGGCCTTGCGAGGCGGTGAACGTCGTCGTGAGTGCGCCGCCCTGAAGTGACCCGTGGACTGCTCCGGAGGCTCCCCCTTCGCTCTGCATCTCGACGACTTCGGGGATCTGGTTCCAGATGTTGGTCATGCCTTTGGCCGACCACGCGTCTGCGTGCTCGCCCATCGGAGACGATGGCGTGATCGGGTAGATGGCGATGACTTCGTTCGTTCTGTGGGCTATGTAGGCGGCAGCCTCATTGCCGTCGAGTGTCGCAACTTCGTGCTCCACGTCTTGGCCTCCTCATCATGCAGCGTCTCGACCGGGGACTGCCGGACATGTCATGGCACGCGACAGGCGATGTCCGGTCGAGTCGCAAGCCAGGATAGCGGTGCCGATATCGTTGCCGTCCGCGGCGGCCACGTGACGGATCGGCGATGAGTTGTCGGCAGCACCTCTCAGAGGTGGCGAGGCTTGCCGGCTCTTCGCCATGAAGTGTGGGGCTGGCCTGTGTCGATTGGCGGCCGCGTGCCTCGCTCGCGTATTCACGTACTCCGGCCGGTTCACATGGTGGCTGCAGCGGCTCCGGCTGTCGGCTTCGAAAGGTCGGAGAAGGCAACGGGTCGCGTCAGATCCACACCCGGCTCACGAGTCGCGAGGATCATTGTGTGAAGTCCTCCGTGTGGCCGGTCTTCTCGCGCACGTCGGCGATGTATCGGAGGATGCCCGGTACGCAGGTCCTTCGGACACTGAGGGGCATGGGTTCACGGCGCCCCTCGGTGAGCGAAGAGATCGGATGGTGGCGGAAGAGGCTCCGCGCGTCACGCAGTCGAGGCGCGGCCACGGAGGTAAGGTGTCGATACCTGTGGTGGAGTGTGGCCGGAGGCTGTAGGGATGGATGACGCACTGGTGATCGGTGCAGGACACAATGGGCTCGCGGCAGCGATCGTGCTTGCCGACGCCGGTTGGAACGTTACGGTGCTCGAGCGGAATCCGGTTCCCGGAGGTGCAGTTCGAACAGAGGAAGTCACGTTACCCGGCTTCCGTCACGATCTGTTCGCCACGAATCTCAATCTCTTCGTCGGATCGCCCTTCTTCGCTCGCTACGGCGCCGAGCTGGCCGATCATGGATTGTCGTTCGTTTCCAGCGATCGGCCATTCTCATCAGCGTTTCCAGATGGCCGGTTTCTGGGGATCAGCACGGACAGGGATGGCACACGCGCGTCGATTGCTGCGTTCTCCACCGCCGACGCCGATGCATGGTTCGAATTGTCCGCATGGTTCTCGCGTGTGGCGCCTCACCTGTTTGCATTGCTGGCGACTCCGCTCCCGTCCGCCAGAGCGATCCGTGCGCTCCTGAAGGGCACGCGAGCCCTGGGCCGATCGTGGCCCGGTGATCTCACCAGACTCGTTCTCCAGTCTCCCCGTGAGTTCGTTCAGGAGCACTTCGCCACGCCGGAGGTCCAGGCGCTGTGTGCGAGCTGGGGGATGCATCTGGACTTTGCTCCGGACGTCTCCGGAGGTGCGCTCTTCCCGTTCCTCGAATCGATGGCATCGTTTGCCAATGGCATGGTGCTGGGTCGCGGAGGTGCGGGGAACATGATCGACGCGATGGTTTCGCTGTTGGAGGCGCGGGGAGGAACGCTGCGGTGCAACGCCGAGGTGGATCGGATCATCGTGGAAGGTGGCAAGACGTCCGGGGTGGCACTGACGACCGGCGAACATCTCGATTCTCGACGCGCGATCGTGGCGAATCTGACTCCGACCGCCCTGTTCGGTCGGCTTCTGCGCGACGTGGATCTGCCCAGCCGGCTTCGTCGGCAGGTGGCCGCATATCGGTACGGGCCGGGAACCATGATGATCCATCTGGCCATGGACGGGCCTGCGCCGTGGGGGAACAGCGAGGCTGCCGAATACGCATATGTGCACATCGGACCGTATGTCGACGATATGGCGCTGGCCTACCAGCGCGTGCAGGCGGGTCTGCTTCCGGAGGCACCGACGCTTGTCGTCGGTCAGCCGACCGTCGTCGATCCGAGCCGCGCCCCAGCCGGGAAACATATCCTGTGGGTGCAGGTTCGTATGGTTCCCGGAAAGATTCGAGGTGACGCACTCGGCGAGATCGACACGACATCGTGGGCCGAGGCGAAGGAACCCTATGCCGATCGGGTGATGTCGATTCTCGAGTCGTACGCGCCCGGGCTCGGCGACCGGGTGCTTCGACGTGCGGTCTTGTCGCCGGTCGATCTCGAGGCGGCGGACGCGAACCTCGTCGGAGGGGACTCACTCTCCGGGAGCCACCACCTCATGCAGTACCTGTTCCTTCGGCCCATGGCGGGTTGGAGCCGGTACAAAACCGCAGTCGAACGCTTGTGGATGTGCGGAGCGAGTACCTGGCCGGGCGCCGGTGTCGGAGCCGGCTCGGGACTCCTGGCCGGGAGCGGGATCCTTGCGGCACACTCCAGGGGTTCTCGCTTCCTGTCCCGGATCAAGGTCTGAGCACACTTCGACTGTTGGTTCTATACTCGCCATCAGAACGGGTCTTATCAGATATCAAATATGATGTCAGCAGTATCGGTTCGGACGTCGAGGCACCCGCCTCGTCCGTGATGTTGAGCCAACGAGTGGAGTCACGTTCGGGATCGTCATCGACGTCGAGGAAAGACGAGGAAAGAGGAGGAGTCCATGTCACGAATCGAGGGACACGCGATCGGTGAGGTCGGATCATGATTCTCGCTCCTCTCGCCTACCAGCGGCCGGCGAGCCTCGATGGGGCGGTTCGGGCACTGGCGGAGAACCCCGGAGCCAGGGTCCTCGCAGGTGGGCAGAGCCTCATCAGTGTCCTCAAGCTCCGGGCGGCCCGGGTCGACATGCTCGTCGACATCAGTCGGCTGGCCGAACTCCAGGAGATCCGGAGGTTCGACGACGGCTCCATCGAAATCGGAGCGGGAGTGACCTACGACCGGGCGGCTCGCTCCGAGGAAGTGGCCGCCGGCCACAAGATCATCGCAGAGGTCGCGGCGCGCACGGTCGACCAGCAGGTGCGAGATCGGGGCACGATCGGAGGCAACGTGTGCCACGCCGACCCGATCAATAACTTCCCGCCGCTCTTTGTCGCTCTCGGAGCAACCATGCAGTTGATCGGGCCCGACGGGGAGCGCTCGGTGCCCGCGGAGCAATTCATCACCGGCTTCTACGTCACGGATGTGAATCCGGGTGAGATACTCCGATCGATCATCGTGCCGCCCATCGCCGGCGGAGCAGGTGTGGGCTATGTCGATATCGAGATTGGCGAGGCTGTCGCTCGAGCCGTTGCCGTGATCGAGACAACGGGGCGTCGCATCGATGATGCCGTGGTGGTTGTCGGGTGTCTTCCGGTCCCGACCCGCAGGCCGGCCGTCGAGGATGCGCTCCGAGGCGGTGGCACCGACGAGGAATCGGTCTCGGCCGCGACTTCCGACGCCGCAGAAGGATTGGAGCCGATGAGCGATCCGGACGCGAGCTCCGACTACCGACGAGCAATGATTCCGGTCGTGACGAAGAGGGCGGTGCTTGCTGCCGTCGATGAGGGAGGCAGTTGACATGAGCGATGGGATGATTCACGAGATCACCTTCGTCCTGAATGGAGAGGAAGTCAGTTACACGGTCCCGGCGCGTCGACTGCTCATTCACCTCCTTCGCGACGATCTGGGTCTCAGAGGACCGAAGATCGGATGTGATACCGGTCACTGCGGTGCCTGTACCGTCCGTTACAACGGCATGACCATCAAGAGCTGCATGATGCTCGCGGCTCAGGCCGATGGCGCCGAGATCGAGACCATCGAATCCCTGGCCTCGGACGGCGAGCTGAGTCCTCTGCAGCAGGCATTTCACGAACACCATGCTCTTCAGTGCGGATACTGCACGTCTGGGATGTTGATGAGCAGCGGATTCTTGCTCGAACGCAATCCTTCCCCTTCCGATGAGGAGATCCGGGAGGGCATCAGCGGGAACATCTGTCGGTGCACCGGCTACATGCACATCGTCGAGGCCGTCCGCGATGCGAGCGGAAGGAGGGTGGACGCATGACCACGAGTGGTGTTCAGCAAGATCGCAAGACGTGGCTTGGACAGAACTATCCACGAAAGGAGGACCGCAGGCTGTTGGAGGGCAAGAGTTCGTTCGTGGATGATGAGGGGATGCGCAGAATGGGGTACGCGCAGTTCGTTCGTTCGCCGTTCGCCCACGCTCGGATCGTATCGGTCGACACGTCGGCGGCGGAGGCGATGCCTGGCGTGTATGCGACCTTGACCGGCGACGAGGTCAAGGCGATGACGACACCCCTGTTCCAGATCGCACCCGAGCCCGGGGGAAACCTCGAGGAATACCTTCTCGCGGTCGACAAGGTCAGATACCAGGGCGACCCCATCGCACTGGTTCTGGCGGAATCGAGGGAAGTTGCTCGCGATGCGGCCGATCTGATCGAGGTCGAGTATGAGCAGTTGCCGGCCGTCATCAACGCGTTGGCCGCCCAGGAGCCCGATGCACCGATCCTCCACGAGTCGATTGGTTCGAACGTCTCCTGGCAAGGCGACTACGTGTATGGCGACATCGACTGGGCCCTCGAGAATGCGGATCACGTTGTCAAGATCGACAAGCTGCACTTTCATCGCTTCTCCGCCGCTCCACTCGAGTGCTTTGGTGTGATCGTCAACTGGGATCCGGGCATGGACCGCATCGAGGTGATCTCGAACAATCAGATGCCACTGTTCGGCGCCATGGTGATCGGCCCTTCGTTGGGTGTGGGAATCGATCAGTTCGACTTCCGATCCCAAGACATCGGAGGTGGATTCGGCATCAAGATCAACATCTACACCCAGACGGGCGCGTTGGCGCTCTTGTCGCGCAAAGCAGGCCGTCCGGTCAAGTGGACCGAGACACGGACCGAGCACTTTCAGTCGGCCGGACACGGCAACGAACGCTGGTTCCTCGATATCGAGGTGCCGGTGATGGCAGATGGAAGGATTCTCGGAGTTCGTGCACGTGTCGTGGACGACGGTGGCGCGTACCTTCACTACGAACCACTCGGAGCGGTCATCTGGAGCCAGGTGCTGCCGGGTTGCTACACGATGAAGCATTTCGACATCAACTACTCGCAGAGTCTCACGAACAAGTGCCCGACGGTACCGAGCCGTGGGTATTCGAGGCATCAGCATCTGTGGATGCTCGAGCGGATCGTGGATATCGTGGCGAAAGAACTGTCGTTCGACCCGGTCGAGATTCGGAAGCTGAACTATGTCCAACCAGAGGATTACCCGTACGAGACCCCCAACGGATGTGTGTACGACTCGGGTGACCTCCCAGGTGCGTTGGAGAGGGCGCTGAAGTTGATCGACTACCCGGGGGCTCGAGAGCTCCAAGAGGCCGCCCATGGGACCGGCAAGCGAATCGGAATCGGCATCGGGAGCACGCTCGACTCGGGCACCAACAACTTTGGTCAGGCGCGTATCATCAACAAGGACCTTCCGTTCTCCGGCAACGGAGAGGCGGCGATCGCGCGTCTCGACCTCTATGGAGAAGTCACGATCGCCATCGGGACGACACCGCAGGGGCAGAGCCACGAGACGACGGCAGCACAGGTTGCAGCCGACATCCTGGGCATGGCACCCGATCAGGTGCGAGTATTCCCGGGGTTCGACCAATCGAGGAGCGCCTACGTCGGGTTCTCCGGTACCTACGCCAGCCAATTCGCCGTGACGGGCATCAACGCCGTGATCGGGGCCGTGAAGAGACTTCGGGGCGAGATCCTCGATGTCGCCTCACTTGCACTCGGTGTGCCGGCGGATGAGATCGAATTGATCGACGGCAACGCTCGGGTCATCGACAATCACGATGCGATGATTCCGTTCATCGGCATTGCCAACATGATCTACTCGAACAACGCCGGCCTCCCGGCAGAGCTCTTGGAACGTGTCACGCTGAACTGCCGGTACAACTATGTTCCGCCGTTCGAAGTGCCGGATCTCGACCGGAAGTACGGAAACCTCACGTTGACCTATGCGATACAGATCCATGCATGCGTGATCGAGATCGACGAGGAGACCGGGAAGGTCAAGATCCTCCGATATGCAGCGGTGGACGACTGCGGTACGAGAATCAACCCGCTGATCGTAGAAGGTCAGGTCCATGGGGCAACGGCCCAGGGAATCGGCGCGGCTCTTCAGGAGTCGTTGGAATACGATGAGGATGGTCAGCTTCTCAACGCCAACTTCCTTCATTACCACGCGGCAAGGGCGGTAGACGTACCACCGATCGCTACGGACTACCTCGAGTCGCCCTCACCCTTCAGTGGAACCGGCGCCAAGGGTATGGGTGAAGGCGGGGGTGCACCGTTGCACACGATTTCTTCGGCCATCAACGATGCTCTCGACGGATCCTCTCGGATCGTCGAGGAGTCCTTCAACCCTCCGGAGCGTGTGTATCGGCTGTTGCGAGGTTTCGGGACCGATCAGGGCCGCGGTGTGACGGTCACTTCCAACGAAAGTGTGGGCTGAGCCATGCCGAGTGCGAGCTTTGAACGTTCGATTCAGGTGGGTGCGCCTGCGGAAGTGTGCTGGCCGGTGTTGACCGACGTCGACAGGATTGCCGGATGGGTCTCGTTGATCAGCGGGGTCGTCGAACTCGAGCACCTGTCATCGTACGAGGCGGTCCTGGCGGATCGATTCGGGATGTTCAATCTGAAGGCGGATCTCTCCGTGAAGGTCGTCGAACTCGAGGAAGGTCACCGGATTCGCTTCCACGCCGAAGGGCGGGATCGGCACGTGAACACACACATCAACGTGGAAGCGGAGCTGAGGCTCGATCCGACCGATGACGGAACGTTGATCCACGTGTCGGGGGAGTACAAGGTCCTCGGCACGGTCGCCACGATGGGTGCGAGTACCATCCAGAAAAAGGCCGAGATGATCTTGGAGGAATTCTTCGGTGCCGCCGAGCGGTCGCTCGCGACATTGTGACTACGGCCATGGGAGGGAACATGCATGAGATGAACGGAAAACCGGATATGCCCGCGGGTCGTGTGAGACTGCATTCTCGGGGGAACATCGGCAAAGCCGTGCCGGTCCGTTCGTTCGATCACATGCCAAGCATCGATCCCACCCGGCTTCGTGCCGGCGAACGTCCGATGTCGGCGTTGCAAGGTCGTGATCGTCTGGTCGCTTCACCGTGATGTCGGTGGAGATCGTGCCGATGAGGGGCTGTCGTGGTCCGATCGCCCGGGAGGGAAGCTAGATGGCGGTGGCAGACTATCGAGGAGTTCGGACTCTTGCCGACGTGGCGTTGGCCGAACTCAAAGAGTTGATCATCTCGGGCAAGATTCCCCCAGGGAGTCCCATCCGCCTGCAGGAGCAGGTGGACGCCCTTTCGATGAGTTCGGTTCCGATCAGAGAGGCGCTGCGGTATCTCGAGCGAAGTGGCCTCGTCGAGCGGACACCCCACCGTGGGACCCATGTCGCCGAGATGTCCGCCCAAGACCTCGAGGAGACGTACACGATCCGTCAGGCGCTCGAAGGCGTTGCCATTACGTTCGCCGCAGAGAAGATCGAAGACGACAAACTCGACGAGGCAGAGGATCTCCTCGAGCGATACGCCGCGCTGGCTCCAAACGATCCGCTGTCTGCCCACGACGTTCATGAGCAGCTCCACTATCTGTTGTACGAAGCGTCCGGATCGAAGTGGTTGTTGCGGCTCATCCCCATGATGTGGGACAACAGTGAGCGCTACCGGCGGCTGTCGCTGCCGGTCCGAGGGACGATAGAGGATCGGATCGAGGAGCATCGCCAGATCGTCGAGGCGTGCCGCAGACATCGCCCGGAGGAGGCGGCCAAGGCCCTCGAGTCGCACCTGCGTCACACGTTCGAAGCGGCCATCGAACGGCTTCGGGAGGCCGAGGCGAAGCGTGCAGCGTCTCAGGACGAATGAGTCGCCCGCACGGCGCGATGGGCACACGTCTTCGAGATGTGTGGCTCTGCGGGAATCGGCGGGCCGACACAGCGACGGGAAGGGCCGTTGGGCAGTGGCCGAGATGAATACGTGGACCCTGGAAGCCCCTTGATTCTCCCGACCGTGTGGAACCTCGTTCGGCGCAAATGCGGTAGGTTGCCGGAGTCGTTCTCGGTGATCGTCCACGCGCCGGCCTGGCAGGATCCCCCCGATTGTCGTGATCAAAGGCGGCGTGCGGGTGGATTCCCGAGAGTAGGACGGCCCTGGACCGTCCTACGCGAACACACGGTCCGGCCGCACCGCACGCGTCTTTCGATGGTGGACCGTGACGCGGATCGTCGCGACAGAACTCGGGCTGACGGCCATGTTCTCGGCGGAGGACCGATGGAACTGGAGGATGGATGACCGACCGGTACGACATCGTCATCGTTGGAAGCGGGATGAACTCGCTCGTGTGCGCGGCGATTCTCGCGCGAGCCGGGAAGCGGGTTGTCGTGCTCGAGCGCAACGAGTGGATCGGCGGGTGCATTCGCACCGAAGAGCTCTTTCCCGGGTTCACCCACGATGTCCTCTCCTCGTGGTATCCGTTGTTTACCGGGGGCCCCGCCTACGCGGAGCTCGCTGACGAGTTGCATGACAAGGGGCTCGTCTTCGTGAACACGACCACTCCGACGGGCGTTCTCCTTCCGGATGGCCGCAGCCTCGTCTTCGGAACGGACCGGGCCGAGAACGTTCGCCGCATGAATGAGGTCGCCGCTGGTGACGGTGACCGTTTCGCGGCTGCTATGGACAGGTTCCTCGAACGGGATGCCGCGATCTCGTTCGGACTCCTGGGGAATGAGATCTGGTCGCGCTCGACGGCGAAGCTTCTCATGAGGGAGGCGCGACGTCGAAGTGTGAAGGGGGTCGCAGCGTTCTTCGGTGAGGGGCTCGAGACCTGCCGGGCATGGCTGGAGCGTGACATCCGCTCGGATACGGTGCGGGCCCTCATCGCGCCGTGGGTCCTCCACAACGGACTCGGGCCGGACGACGCGTTCTCCGGTCTCATCGGCAAGGTGATCATCGCCGCTCTCGAGATGGGTGGCCTCCCCGTCGTGGTCGGCGGAAGTAAACACATCGTCGGAGTCTTCCGTACGATCGTCGAAGAGCGGGGCGGGGCGATGTGGACCGGGGTGGAGGTTGAAGAAGTCCTCCTCACCGGGAAGAAGGCCACCGGCGTCCGGACGGTGAACGGGGATGTCTATGAGGCGGCCGATGCGGTGATCTGCAACGTCACGCCCACGCAGCTCTACGGACGCCTCCTCCCGTCGGATGTCGTGCCCGAGACGGTTGCCGAACCGGCTCGCGCCTATCGGTACGGCAGGGCGGACATGCAGATCCATTTTGCACTCGGTGCGTCGCCCGCGTGGTCGGACCCGGAGATGGGCCAGGTCGCCCTGGTCCATCTCACCGACGGGCTCGATGGGGTCTCCCGAGCCGTGAACGAAGCCGGCCGTGGGCTGCTTCCGGCCCGCGCGACGGTCGTCGTCGGGCAGCCGACGGCAGTGGATCCCTCGCGGGCACCGAAGGGGAGTGCGATCCTGTGGATCCAGCTCCAAGAGCTGCCCTCAACGATCGACGGGGATGCTGCGGGGGAGATCGACGTTCCGGCCGATGGCCGATGGAACGAGGAGGTCCGTGAGGCGTACGCCGATCGGATCCAGGCCCGCCTCGCCGAGCACGTCGAGAATCTGGATGAGATCGTCGTCGGACGCCGGACATTCTCACCGGGGGATCTCGAGTCACTCAACGTGAACCTCGTCGGCGGTGACCCCTATTCGGGGTCGTGCACCATCGATCAGTTCCTCCTCTGGCGACCGTTCCCCGGAAGTCGCGGGCATCGCACGGCGATCAAGAACGTCTTCCACATCGGCGCCTCGACGCATCCGGGGCCGGGGCTGGGAGGAAACTCCGGCTATCTGGTGGGGAAGGCGCTGAGCTGAGCGTGCCGGACGGGTCATACGCGAGGCGTGGCAGGCCCAATGACCGCACTGCGACCGAGAGTCGTCTCCGACGTCGTGACCGGGCCGGCCGACGAACGCGATGGCGAGGTCGGGTTTGTGTGACCGTCGATCCGCCGGATGACCTCTCCGGCAGGTCACACGGGGGTGAGGCGACCGGTCCCGGCGGTCAACGGGCGAGGGCGTCCATCGTGTCGCCGATGACCCGCAGGTAGCCGTCGAAGTCGAACTCGGGGAACGTCAGGCCTTCGAGGTGCCCGGCGTAGAGGGGGTAGAACGCGTGCGGTGCCGCCGGATTGACGGCCACCGAGGTGGCGCCCGCCTCGGTGTATGCGGCGATCCGCTCCCGGGCGTGGACCGGGTTGCCGGAGACGGTGAGGGCGTCGACGAACTCGGGGGAGATGGCGGCGAGAGCGCCATCGGTATCCCCGGCCCGAGCCCGCTCCCGGACCTCCTCGGCAGTGTCTCCAAAGCCGGCGGCGCTGATGCTCTTGGCGTACGCCGGAGATGAGCCGGCGGCCGTGGCAAACATGAGGATCTGGCCTCGCAGCTCGTCGATGGACCGGTCCGGATCGCCGACGTTCGCCGGAAGGCCCACCCCGACGTCGAACCCGTCGAGGGAACGCCCCGCACGCGCCGCGCCGATCTGCAGATTCGGCAAGACGACGTCGCGCAGGTACTCGACGGAGTAGAAATAGCCGAGCAGACCGTCGGCGAGCTCCCCGGCGAGCTGGACCATCTTTGGGCCGATGGCGGCAACGTAAAGACGCAGCCTGCGCTCGGTGGGCAGAGCTTGCAGACGGAACCCGCGCACCGAGAAGATCTCTCCCTCGTAGGTCGTCTCCTCGAGATCGACGATACGCCGCAGGATGGTCAAGAACTCCCGCATCGCCCGCACCGGCCGCTCGTAGCGTCGCCCATGCCAGTTCTCGACATAACCCTTCGCCTGGGTGCCGAGTCCGAGGATGGCTCGGCCCCCGGAGACATCGTGCAGGGTGTATGCCTCGAGCCCCATGGCGACCGGGGAGCGGGACCAGATCCCAACGACCCCGGTGCCCACCTCGATGCGTTTCGTCGAGAGCGCCACTGCGGTGGAGGGAACGAACGCGTCGGCGAAAACGATCTCGGGGATCCACACACGGTCGAACCCTGCCGACTCCGCCCTGCGAGCCATGTCGACGGTAACCCGTGCCGGCAACCCCTCGAGAAACACACCGAGCCTGTTCATCGCCGTTTCCATTCGTTCCTCCCAATCATGCCTGCGGGACCACGTTCATTCCTCCCGACCCTGCCGACGGGAGCTCGGGTGCAGCCTGCGACGTTTCGGGGATCCGGCACGGCACAAGACTCCACGGAGGCTCAGGCGCGTCTCGTATCCGTCCGGGCCGGGAGGGACCATGGCAGCTTCCGGCCATTTGGAGGTCACGGCGCCTCCCTTCGTTCGGATCCGTCGAAGCTCACGATGGGAACCCCCGAGAGTTGCTCCCCGCCCGACGCAGTGACCCGGAAGGTTTCTTGCACGTAGAGACAATGACGCTCGTCGTTCGTCACGATGTGCGGGTGGATGGAGATGATCATGTTCTCCTCGAGGACGGTCTCGACACCGACCCCGATGCGCGGATGGGCCACCATGATCATGTCGATCGAATGTCCGGTCACGTGGCCCGCCTTGACGGCGAGACCGGAGAAGGCGCCGAACACCGCGGTGTGGACGTCGTGGGCGGTGTTGCCGGCACGCAGGGTCGTGCGAGCCCGTTCGAAGCAGTCCTGGTACGCGGCCATGATCTCGATCGTGGGCGAGGCGAGGCCGCCTGCGCAGATCGGGCGGGCAAACTCGGCCCAGTATCCCGATGGGCCGGCAATCTCGATCGAATAGAGGAGAAGGTCGTCGGCGGCAACGGGACGCGACGGATCGGGGTGCTTGAACTCCGGCCCCGCGGTACCGTGCCTGCCCGAAAGAACCATGTTCATCGTTGTGCGGGTGGTGCCATGTGCGACGAAGAGTGCCTCCGCGGGTGCCATGATCTCCGCTTCCGTCTTCCCGGGCTCGTAGGCGTCGAGGACCTCCCAGAATCCGCGCTCGTTGAGATCGAAGCTCGAGCGGACGAACGTGAGCTCCTCTTCGCTCTTGACCGCGCGGATGAGATCGAACTCGACGTCGTAGTCGACGATCTCGACGTCTCCAGCCGTGAGTGCGACGTGATCGCGTACCGGCATGATGAAGTTGACCCCGTACACGCCGATTCGGTGCCATCCACGCGCTCGGGCGAGTTCACGGATCCACAGACCCGGCACATCCGCGAAGACCTGCTCATCGAACCAACACTCCCCGTGCTCGCCCACCCATCTGGCCTCGGTGGGGAACACGGCGATCGGGTCTCCGTCTCGCGGCACCAGCGCATACGCGTAACGGTGCACCATCCGGAATCCCGAAACCCATCGAATCGCTCCTTCGAAGCCCGTGTACTCGGAGCCGGCGATGACGAGGGCGTCGAGATCGTCGCGGGCGAGCGCATCACGAATCACCCGGTGGCGGCGGTCGATCTCGATCCGGCTGGGTGTGGGCGTCGTCATGTCTCCTCCAGTTCCCACGAAGCTTCGAGACCTCGGATGAGGTACCAGGCGGTGCGGTTGAACGGTGTCGCGATCCCGACCTCGTCACCGAAGCGGCAGATCCCCCCGTTGAGCTGATCGATCTCGGTGCGGCGCCGCGAAAAGACATCCTGGAGCATGCTCGGCTTGTGATCGAGGGCGACGGCGATGCTCTCCTCGAGCAGGTCTGCAGGATCCTTTTCCATCGTGATGCCGAGCTCGTCTGCGACCGCCTTGCCCTCGGTGATGACCGCGTCCATTACCCAGCGAACGTCGGGATGCAGGGCTGCCCGACCGTGGGGGAGTCGGGTCAAGGAGCAGAGTGCATTCGACGCGGCGTTGAAGATGAGTTTCGTCCATTGTGCCCCACGAGCATCCGCAAGTGCCTGGGTCTCCATGCCGGAGCGTGTCAGCGTTTCGGCCAGTCGTATGACATCTTCCATGGGCGCCGGCTTCGGCTCGAAGGGGCCGATCCAGGTCTTTCCGGCCGCATCCCACTGTACGACGCCCGGGGCGGTGACACGTCCCGCGGGGAACGTCGTTCCCCGGATCACACGCGGAACGTACTCGGCGATGACTTCCTCATTGCCGACGCCGTTCTGAACCGAGCAGACGGCGGCATCGGCGAACGCGTGGGCGGATGCAGCGATGGCATCGCGTGTGTACAGGCCCTTGGTGGCCACGATGCCGAAGTCGAGCGCCGGAAGCTCCGTCGCGTCGGTCGTGGCTCTCGGTCGAGTGTGAAGCTCTCCGATTCCCGTCAACCGCAATCCGTCACGCTTGATCGCCTCTACGTGCTCCCGCCAGACGTCGAAGATCCAGACTTCGACGTCGTCGAGCGCGGCGAGATGTGCGGCGAACAGGCTTCCGACTGCGCCACATCCGATGATCCCGATCTTCACATCGATCCTCCCTCAGTCGTCGAAAGAGCGGTCGCGGGCTTTCACGAGCCGGTACAGCGCGGTGGTCAACGGTACCGCCACCCCGGCCAGGGCCGCCTCCCGTACAAGTGAGCCCTGAATGAAGTCTGCTTCGGTACGGCGTCCGGCCCGGATGTCTGCGAGCATCGACGGGATGTGGGCGTACTCTTCGGCCAGCGTGCTCCCGCGGCTGACGGCTTCGACGTTCATCTTCCACGGGTCTTCCCAGAGGGTCACGCCTCTTGCCGTGGCCACTTTCAGCCCTTCCTCCATGAGGTCGTGGACGAGGTGCCCGAGATCGCTCTCACGATCGCGCCGTGCGAACAGGGCCACGTGTGGGAGATCCGTCACGGCTGCCACACCATTGACCGCAGAGTTGAAGATGAGCTTCGACCATTGGGCGGGGCACAGATCGGAGAGCACTTCGACGTGGAGCCCGGCTTTCTCGAATAGTCGTCCCACTTCTTCGACGTCGGGGAGCGGTGTTGCCGTGCCGGCGTAGGGTCCCATCCAGGTGGCGGTGTCCAGTTCGTATTCAACGTGTCGATCGTCCCGGCGCGTGCCGCTCATGAAGGTCACCGCGGAGATGAGTCGCCATGGACCGTGGCGGCGAATGACCTCTTCCACACCAAGTCCGTTTTGTATCGTCATGACGGTGGCGTTGGGCGAGTGTCCGGCGAGAGAGGACACGGCGGTTGCGACATGGGGGGCTTTCGTGGCGACGATGGCAAGGTCGAACTCGGGAAGGGTGGCAGGATCGGTCGTGGCGTGCACGGCGACGGTGAAGTCCGACTTGCCGGAGATACGAAGTCCCGCGGCGTTGAGCACCTCGGCCTGCTCCGGGCGCCGCACGAGGAGCGATATGTCGGCGACACGGGCCAGATGGCCGGCACAAAGCGAGCCGATCGTTCCCGCTCCGACGACACAGATCCTCGTCAAGGTCATCGATTCACCCCTGCTCTCGGCGGTGCGCGACGATATGCCGGAGCTCGGCGTCGGTCACGAGGTCTCGTTTTGCCGATCCGAGGGCCTTGACGTCGGCGAGCACTGCGGCTTCGAGCTCGACGGGAAGGTCGATGCCGAGTTCGGCAGCTTTGATGCGGATGCTCACGATCCCGCTCTTCTTGCCGAGGACGATCCCACGTTCGGCTCCGACGAGTTCGGAGGAATATGGCTCCACGGCGGCCGGTTCGTGAAACTGCATGGCGACGGCTCCCGACTCTCGCACGAAGAGGTTCCTTCCGGTGACCGCCTTCCACGGTGCGAGGTCGTAGCCGGAGAGTTCCTGGATGAGGTCGGCGACGGCGGTCATCCGATCGAATCGCAACCGTGTGGAGCCGCCATAGAGTGCTTCGAGGGCGAGCGCGAACTCCCCGAGGTCGGTATTGCCCGCTCGTTCACCCATCCCGTTGATCGATCCCTGTACCCAAGTCGCTCCGGCTCGGACCGCCGCGAGAGAACCCGCGACGGCGAGGCCAAAGTCGTTGTGGCCATGCCAGTGGATCGGGATGTCCGGGCCTATCCACGCACGACACCGCTCGATGAGCAGTGTGACCGCCTCCGGGGATGCGATGCCGAGGGTGTCGACCATGGCGACCTCTGCCGCGCCTGCGTCCACTGCCGCCCGATAGATGCGTTCCATGAAGGCCGGGTCGGCCCGTGAGCCGTCGACTCCGAAGAAACAGACCGTGACGTCATGTCCGGCGGCGTGTTCGACGGCCCGGACGACCCGTTCGGTCACCTTCGCCCGGTCGAGGCCGTAGGCGGCGAGTTTGCCGTCGCTGATCGGCGCCTCGACGACCGCGAACCTGACCCCGAGCTCGGTGAGCTGCTCCACGTCGGCGGGGACCGCACGGGAGAATCCCCAGATCTCGGCATCGAGGTCATCGGCCATGATGAGCTCATAGGCGCGGGCATCCTCGGGCGTCACTCTGGGAAAGCCCGCCTCGATCCGGTCGACACCGAGTGTGTCGAGCGCACGGGCGATCTCGAGCTTCAGTTCGGCGCCGAGGACACATCCGACGGCCTGTTCCCCGTCGCGCAGGCTCGTGTCGTAGATCCCGACATGGCCGAGAGGACGGTCGATGGCCTCCTCGTTGAGTGTGCCCGTCCAGACTCGAGAGCGGTCGATCATCGGAAGTCGTCCTCGTACCGGCAGAGTTTCTTTGCACCGTCGGCGGTGATGAGGAAGTTGTCCTCGAGACGGAGTCCACCGCCTCCCGGGAAGTAGGTCCCCGGTTCGATGGCGAGCACCATTCCCTCCTCGATCATGCCTTCACCCGCCTGGTGGGGCCACGGGGGTTCGTGCGCCCGGGTGCCGACACCGTGTGAGACCGGGTGAGAGGGCGAATCGTACCCTGCCTCGACGATGCCTTCCCGAATGATCCGGTCGAGCCCGGCCAACGGGACGCCTGGTCTCGCATAGGCGATCGCGCGCCGCCAGACGGCCAGGAGGTCGTCGAGGAGTCGGTCGTAGCGGGGAGTGAGGGTGCCGACGACCATGTTCTTCGTGAGGTCGTTCCAGTACCCGTCGGCGCAGACCCAGATCTCGAAGAGCGTGGGCTCGTCGGAGACGACGGGTTCCCCCTTCGTCGGTGTAAACGTGCGGATCCCGTCTCCGGACCAGACGAGCGAGAAGCCGCGGGCCATGAGCACCTTGTCGTCAAACCCGATTCCCACCTCGTGGACGTGACCTTCCCAGAGGGCGCCGAGTTCGGCGGTGCTCATCCCGACGCGGATGCGCTCCCGGCAATGTTCGAGGGCGAGGGCGGCAAGCTCATTGGCGATGCTCATCCGCTCGATTTCCTGGGGGGTCTTGATCAGCCGTGCGCGGGTGAGGAGCGGGACGGCATCGACGACCTTCTCGGCGACGCCGTCGAAGGCGTGAAAGTATGCCTCGGTGAACACGGTCGGTTCTCCCGCCATCCGATCTGCCCCCTGGGAGAGTTGGGACCGTTCGATTCCGATTCGTCCGGTGAGGCCGCGTTCACGAAGGACTTCCAGGGTCCGGTCGAGCGAGCGTGCGGCCGGTGGTCGCGGATCCGCCGGATCGTACCCGTTGAAGAGGAGGATGTCGGAGGTCCATGCCATCTCGTGGGCTTCCTCCTCCTGGGGTACGAGGGCCATGAGGGTGGGGTCGCCCTCGCGAGGGAAGACCGCCATGGCATAGCCTTTCATCGACCAGTAGTTGGTCAGGTAGCAGACGTTGTCGGGAGATCGGACGACGAGCGCGTCCAGACCGTCGTCGGCCATCAGTGCTCGAACCCGGTCGAGTTTCGCGGTATCGATCGCATAGGTCACGGTTCTGCCCTCCGGGGCGTCGGGGGCGGGGTTCCGTACGCCTGCTCCCACGAGATGATCGGATTCGCGAGAATGCCGATGTTCTCGATCTCGCATTCGACCCGATCACCCGGTTGCAGGTAGAAGTCTTCTGCATCGGCTCGGAACGCCGCGACTCCTGCCACCGTCCCGGTCGAGACGATATCGCCGGGGCTGTATCCGAGAGGGGAGTAGTGGGCGATGATCTGGGGGATCGTGACCGTCATGTTGGAAGAGTGTGATTTCTGCCGTGTCTCCCCGTTGACGCGAAGCAGCATGTCCAGCTTGCGCGGGTCTCCGAGTTCGTCCGGTGTCACGATCCACGGACCGATCGGGCAGAACGTGTCGATCGCCTTGCAGAAGCTGAAGACACCCGATTTCATCTCGACTCGCTGGATGTCCCGAGCGGTGACATCGTTGAAGATGAGGTAGCCGCCGATGTAGTCCTTGGCCTCCTCGGGCCCGAAGTGCTTTCCCGCCTTCTTGATGACGATCGCGAGCTCCAACTCGTAGTCGAGCTCCGAGGTGAGATGGGAGGGGTAGATGATCGGTTCGTCGGGGCCGATGATGGCATCGACATTCTGGAAGAAGACGATCCATGGGGCGATCTCGTGCGACCAGCCGACTCGCTTCGACTCGTCCTCGTGCTCCCGAAAGTTACCGGCCGTGTGGAAGAACTTCTTCGGGATGATCGGAGCTCGGAGTGTGACATCGGCGAGCGGCCAGGACGGACCTTGGCCATTCCCCGCGGCGGCCAGAGCTTCGTCGCCGCCCTCGAACACGCTTCGCATGTCGGGCGCATCGATGGCGAGTGCGCGGTCGTCTCGGATGAGCCCGGGGTGTCGCGTGCCGGTCGGGTCGTCGAACGTGATCAGTTTCATGCTTTCACCCCACAGAAGGAGACGGCTGTCATTGCATACGACTTGGCGATGTTGGCGAGGGACTCGATGGGAACGCTCTCTCCTTCAGGTCCAGGCAAGGCAGACGAGATCGGACCGTAGTTCACCGCCGGTACCTCGTAGCGCTGCAGCGTGGAGGCATCTGATGCCCAGCGCACGTAGTCGTGCTCGGGCGCGCTTCCGAAGGCCGCCCGATGCGCCTGGTCGATGGCGGTGACGATTGGATGATCTGCGTCGATCTCGGTGCCACAGGCGGTCACGTAGACCTCCATTTCGATGTCCGCCTCCGGGTGGCGTTCATCGAGGTCGTGTACGAGATCGCGGATCGTTGCCTCGGCAGCCTTCATCGGCATCGTCGGTGGCACACGGACGTCGAGAAACACATCCGTCCGGTGTGGGGTTCGACTGACGCGCCACGGGAACCCGCCTCGAATCGCTCCGATGTTGACGACCCCCGAGACGCCGTGGAAGGTGGCCGTTTTCTCCCAGGACGGGATCCACGCGGTGATGTCGTCCAGGACGTTCTGCATCCGGATGATCGAGTTCTCGCGGATCCGGCCTTGGCTGTAGGCAGAGTGGAAGAAGGGCCCCCGCGTCGAGATCCGAACCCACATCGTTCCGAAATGCCCGAGGACGATCTTCTCCTCGGTCGGCTCGCCGAGCACACAGGCGTCGGCGAGGACGCCGTGGGTGACCAGGTGCCGTGTCCCGACCCCATACCCCCGATACTCGGCGCCCTCGAACTCATCACCCCATTCCGCCTTTTCGATCTCTCCCGCGACGCCGGCGACGATGACATCACCTCCGAGCCGGATCCCGGCGTCGAGGATCGCACGGACGGCTTCGACGTAGCATGCGATGGAGCCCTTCATGTTCATGATTCCAAGCCCGAGGATGGCGTCGTCTCGAATGATCGGATCCGGCTTGAATCCAGGGCCTTTCAACCATGGTTCCTCTCCCGAATACGACGTATCGAGATGTCCGTTGAACATGAGCGATCGCCCGCCGCCCGCACCGGTGAGCCGGCCGACCGCGTTGGACCGCCCAGGTTCGATCCTCTGTTGGATGGTGGTGAGCCCGAGATCGGAGAGGACGGCGCAGAGGTAGCCGGCTGCTTCCTCTTCCCGGCCGGTCGGGCTGGGAATGGCAACGAGTGCCATGGCCGTTTCGACGAGTCGGTCTCGGTCCACCGCCTCACCAACGAGGCGGATCGCGTCGGCCGAGGTCACTGGGCGGCCCCCAACCTGGGTAGCACGTGCGATCCGAACAGCTCGAGTTGCCGCACCCGGTTCGCACCCCAGAGTTCCAGCATGATGTGGGTGCAGCCCGCCGCCCGGTAGTCCTCGATGGCGGCGATACAGTCCTCCGGTGTGCCGGCGATGGGATGGACCTTGTCGAGGATCTCGTCGGTGACCTCTTCCTTGGCTGCCAGACGTCCCCCGCGCTCCATCGCGGCTGCGATCGGACGAATCTCATCGAAGGTCAGTCCGGCCTTCTCGAGGAGGACGTCCGCGGACCCTCGAATGTTCTGCACCTTGTTGGCAAGATACATCCCTGCGATCTCACGGGCACCGTCGCGACCTCGATCCCGGTCCTCGTCGATGCTTGCCACGATGGTGCAGCCGATGTCGATGTCGCCGATGTCGCGGTTGGCGCGGAGCGCGCCGATCCGAGCCTTCTCCTTGGCGTATCGGACGAACCCGGGGGTGGTGATGCTGGCGGTCAGCACCCCGTCGGCGATCTCGCCGGCCATGTCGAGCATCTTCGGTCCGGTGGCGGCGATGTACATCGGTACCGGCCACACCGGCGCGTCCGCCTCGGGCGCCAGGGCGGGAATGTGAGCCGAGAACGCCTTGCCATCGAAATCGACGGCGCTACCGGACAGGGTGGCCCGGATGATCTCGACGCTTTCTCGGATGGCCGCGAGAGGCCGCGCAACGGGGCGATCACCGGAGGCAACCTCTTTCATGAAGATCTTCGAAGCTCCCAGGCCGAGGAGGAAGCGGTCCCGCCCTGCCGCTTCCTGGACGACGCGCGCCTCCATCGCAATCTGGAGGGGGTGACGTGTATAGGGCGAGATGATGCCCCATCCGATGGCGATCCTCGAGGTTTCGCGGGCGATGACGGGGGAGAGAGCAGTGGAGGATCGGGCTTCCATGCCATGCTTTCGCCACCAGGGATAGGCCTCGGCGAGCCAGAAGGTGTCGATCCCGGCACGATCGGCGGCCCGGGCATGATCGAGGATCTCCTCGAGCGGCTCCATCGTGAGCTGCATCACTCCCACTCGAAACGGTACCGACACGATGTAGCCCTGCCCTTCTGTCCTCGGTCGTAAGAAACGATATGATACTATGATACTTGCTCAAACCTGGTCCGGGTGAATCGGTACCGGGCTGTCAGAGCGGATCTCCCGGAGATCTGCTGCATCGTCAAATCGGGATCCGCGAATGCCTCGTATCGGACGGTGCGTCGGCTACGAGCGCTGAGGGAGACGTTGGACAGGAGCAAAGAGGCATCCGAGCTCATTGCCGTTTTCGCACGGGCAACCGGCGCTGCTCCACCCGTGGCCATCGGACCGTGGACACGGACATGGACCGTCTGAAGGTCGATTCCGTTGTTGTGTGAGCACGCAAGTACCCGCTCGGGTCGGCGGGTCTGGGATTCCTCATCTTGCCGGGGAAACCTCATCGAGCTGATCGCCCCGAGGGCAACCGGGTGGTTCGCCGACGAGGAAATCCTTGCCATGGAGGTCAGCGACCATGCCATGGCCCGTCGAGGTCCAACCGGCATCTCCAGGCCAGAACGCAGGCGATGTTTGCGATCAACGCGGGTTGGCCCACATCGGCCTGATCGCGGCATGAGGATGCTGGATATCGAAGGTCACACCGCCGGGCCGAAGGGTTCGCCAATCGCGGACCGGGGAGAATAGGCGCGTGCAACGTCACACTCGCCTTATCGAAGCCGAGAAGCCCGAGGATCGCGATCGTGGTCAACCCCGGCCGGACCGCCGCCTGTCCGGTTGAGCCGGCTCCATCCCGCGAGGTGATTTGATATTTGATGAAATATCGCCCTAGCTGTGATAAAGTCCACTCGGCTGGCAGTCGTCCGGACACCGGCCGGCTCAGGTATCGGAGAGGAGGCAGGGCGAATGCGCATGCGGAGTTCGATAGGAATCATGGTGGTGGTGCTGGCCATGTTGGCGGTCGCGTGCAGTAGCGGGTCAACGGCCACGACGGCCACGACGGCCACGACGGCCACGACGGCCACGACCCAGGCCACTACGACTCAGGCGACGACCACGACTGCCGGTGTGACGACTACCGTTCCGCCGGAGCCGATCATGGTTGGCGCTGCCATCGATCTCACGAGCTTCATGGCTCCATTCGATGCGCCGGCCGCCTTGGCAGGCAAGCTGGTTTTCGATGATGTCAACACGTCGGGCGGGGTTGATGGTCGCAAGTTCGATTTTGTCGTTACTGATACTCAGGGCGTGGCGGAGCAGTACAAGGCGGCCGCAACCGAAGATGTTTCGAAAGGCGCCAGTGTGATTTGGGTGACCTGCGATGTCGACATCTCCACTCCTGCGATCCAGGTGGGTCTCGAGGCCGGACTGCTGACCGTGGCGCCTTGTATCGGGACCGATCAGATGGGGCCCAAGCGATTCGCCGCGGCCGGAAAGCTCGCATTCAGCTTCGGTAACGAGGCTCAGGATGAGGGCGCCGCGATGGCCGAGTATGCGATTGGCCAAGGATGGACGACGGCTGTGATCGTTCGCGACAACTTGCTGGTGTATTTCCAGAACGTCGTTGATGCGTTCAAGCAGCGGTTCGTCGAGCGTGGCGGCGAGATCGTTCTGGAGGAGAATTTCACCAACGGTGACGGGACCATCGGGAACGTGGCAACGGCGGTTGCCAACGCCCAGGCCGATGTGGTGGCGATTTCGACCGCTTTCAACGATCTGCCCGGGTTCGTGACCGCGGATCGGAGTCTGGCCGACAACAAGCCCATTCTCTGCTCGTGGGCGTGCGACGGCGCGTACTGGGTGCCGAAGGATCTGTCGAACTTCTACTACGTGACGTATGCGTCCGTGTTCGGTGACGATCCATCCCCCGAGGTGAACGATCTCATCGCAAAGATGGATGCGGCGGGTTCGAAACCCACCACCGGTGGGTTCGTAGGTGGAGCGGATGCCGCAAAAGCCATAGCCGCGGCAATCAAGGCGACCGGTGGGACCGACGGACAGGCCCTGGCCGACTACCTCGAGAACCTCAAAGACTTCCCAGGTGTGGCCGGACCGATCTCCTTCTCGAAAGATGCACACACGGTGTTCGGTCGTCCGTATCGGGTGATCCGCATCACCAACGGGGAACATGCCGTGGTGGACGTACTCTCGGCGACCTCGCCTGCAACGATTCCTTGAGCACGGACGGAATCGCGTCAGCCACCTCTGCGGTTGATGAGAGACGGCCCGCATCGAATCTGCGGGCCGTCTCGATCAGCCGGACCTTTGCGGGTTTGGTGGCACTCTCGGGTGTCGACTTGGAGATCGGACGCGACGAGGTGGTGGGGCTCATCGGTCCAAACGGCGCCGGGAAATCGACGCTGGTGAATATCCTGACCGGGTTCGACCAGCCGACCGACGGCCGAGTCGAGTTCGACGGTGACGACATTACGGTCGTGGCGGCCCACAACCGGGTCAGGATGGGAATCGCTCGGACCTTTCAACACGCCCGGAACTTTCGGGGTCTGTCGGTCCGGGAGAACATTGAGGTGAGTGCACTGGGAGCAGGCGCAACTCCGCGACAGGCGGCGAAGCGAGGAGAGAACCTACTTCGCCTCCTCGATCTGTCCGACCTGGCGGAGATGCAGGCTCACGCGCTCCCTCACGGCGAGGAGCAGAAGCTTGGCGTGGCACGCGCGCTCGCCACCCATCCGAGTTTCGTATTGCTCGATGAGCCTGCTGCGGGACTCGGCGAGGCCGAGGTTCCGGCGTTCGCCGAGGTCGTGCGGGCCGTCAGAGAAGTTCACGAAGCCGGTGTGCTGCTGATCGAGCACAATTTCGACCTCATCGTTCAGGTCTGTGACCGGATCCATGTATTGGAAGAAGGCCGGACCCTTGCCATCGGCTGTCCGGACGAGATCAGACGTCACCCGGCGGTCGTGGCCGCATATCTGGGAACAACCACATCGGGAGTCGGTGGTGGCTGACGCGCTGTTGCAGGTCTCCGACCTGGCTGTGAGGTACGGACCCGTACGAGCGGTCGATGGCGTCGAGTTGTCGATTCGCCCGGGTGAAGTCGTGGGGCTCATCGGCCCCAACGGTGCCGGCAAGTCTTCGCTGTTGTTAGGAGTGACCGGGGTCGTGGAACCCGACCGAGGCGAGGTGCTCTTCGACGGCCGTTCCATTCTCGGGGTTGCGACCGAACAGATCGTCCGCCGCGGGATTGGGCTGGTGCCGGAGGGGCGCCACGTCTTCCCCGAATTCACGGTCCGAGAGAACCTTCGTCTTGGGGCGCTCGGCAGGTCGACGCCGGATGCCCTCACCGAAGACTTGGCCTGGGTGGAAGAACTGTTCCCGGTGGTTGCCGAGCGCCGGGAAGACCTTGCAGGCGTTCTTTCGGGCGGGCAACAGCAGATGCTGGTGATTGCCAGAGCGCTGCTGAGCCGGCCTCGTGTTCTCCTCCTCGATGAGCCGTCGCTCGGCCTGGCTCCTTCGGTCGTCGCGAAGGTCTTTGGCGCACTTGCCGACGTTCGGGATCGCGGTGTCGCCATTCTGCTGGTGGAACAGCGAGCTCAACTCGCCGTCGAGTTCGCGGATCGAACACATGTCATGCGCAATGGCAAATTCGTGATGACACTCGGACCGGGCGAAGAAATGGATGTCGAGGCCATGGCGTCGGCATACTTCGGCTCATGAGTATCGTGCAGGCAATTCCGGACGCCGTTGCTCTCGGCACGCTGTTCGCGCTCGTGGCCATGGGGGTGGGTCTCGTGTTCGGGGTCATCCGCCTGGTGAATTTCGCACACGGCGAATTGATCACCGCGGGTGCATATGCGCTGTTCCTCACCAAGGGCCTTTCCACGGGCGTTCGGGCGGTGATCGCCATCGGCGTGGTGGTCGCGCTCGCTGCGTTGATGGAGGTCGTGTACCGTCCATTGAAGAACGTCGCACCCGCCACGATGCTCATCGCGACGTTCGCGGTGTCGTTCCTGCTGCAGAATGTCGCTCTCGTCGTCTTCGGAGCTCAAGGTGGGAACATGGGCTTCCTCTCCGGGCTGAACCAGGCGTTTCGCCTGGGCCCGTTCCAGGTGAGATGGATCACGCTCGTGGGTCTGGTCGTGGGAAGTCTCTCCCTGGCGGGTATGGCGCTCTTCCTGCGACGCACCGATCTGGGGCTTCAGATGCGAGCGGCTGCTGCAGATGTCTGGATGGCCAAGCTTCTCGGTGTGCCCACGAGGCGAGTTGTTCGATTGGCATTCCTTCTCGGAGGATTGTTGGCTGGAGTCGTCACTTTGGCACTTGCAGTTCAGCGACCACTGGTCACGCCCACCTTCGGTTTCCAGGTGCTCATCCCGGTGTTGGTCGGTGTCGTCGTCGGTGGAATCGATCGACTTGTGCCGGCCACACTCGGAGGCTTCACGATCGGATTCGCCACCGTGCTGATCAGCGTGGCGTTGCCCGGGTCACAACGAGTGTTTCTCAATAGCGTGCTGTTCGCTCTCGTGATCACCGTGCTTCTCGTCAAGCCGGCCGGATTGTTCGAGGGCCGGAACCCGACCGCGGAGCGCGTATGAGTCGGCGTTCCCGGATTTGGCAGCTCGTCGGCCCAGCCATGGTGATAGTCGTGGTTGCGCTGGTCGGGAGCGTGACATCTGCGACGTTGCAGCTTCAGTTCCGGTCGGTGCTGGTGACGACGGCTATTGTCGTGTCGATTTATGTTTTTGTCGGTAATTCCGGTGTGATCTCGTTCGGTCACATCGGTTTCGCCGCGGTTGGTGCGTTCGCTGCGGGTCTTGCCACTGTGCCTGTCGCTGTGAAGCCGTCGACGTTTCCGTCCATGGCGCCGTTTCTGGCCCATCTCCAGTTGGGCAACATCGAATCTTTGATTCTGGCGGCGTTGGTTGGAGGGGTCTATGCGTTTTGGGTGGGGATCCCGCTGATGCGTCTCAACGGGCTCTCTGCCGCTATCGGAACTTTCGCCGTACTCATCATCACTCATAACGTGCTGCGGAACTGGGAGCTCATCGGTCCGGGCGCCAAGACGCTGGCGTTGGTGCCGGCGACGACGGGCTTTGTGCAGGCGACGGTCGGTGTGTTGGTTGTCATGGGAATCGCATTCGTCTATCAGCGCTCACGTTGGGGCAGAATGCTGAGAGCGACTCGAGAGGACCTTGCTGCCGCGGAGGGGTCGGGAATCGAAGTTCACCGTCAGCGACTTCTCGCATTCACGCTCAGTGGAGCCTTGGCCGGGTTCAGCGGTGGGCTGCTGGTGCACCTGCTCGGCAGTATTACGACAGAGCAGGTGTTCCTCGACCTCACGTTCGTCACGTTGGCCATGCTCGTGGTTGGTGGGATCGGGAGCCTGTGGGGTGCGGTGATCGGGGCGGTGTTCATCGCCGGGCTCAGTGCCCTTCTGATCGAGATGGAGAACGGGGTGACACTGGCGGGGTACACGATCAACTTTCCCACGGGGACTCGTCTGGTGACCTTGGGGCTCGTCATGTTGCTGGTTCTGCTCTTCCGCCCTGACGGAATCACCGGAGGGCATGAACTCAGGTGGCCTTTGCTTCGTGCGCGCGCGCGATGAGTCGGAGACCCTCGAAAGTCGCGAGGGCGCGACCGTGTCGGACGAGCTGCCTTCCGGCCGGGGGGTGGGAGTTACGGGGACA